>JAIXLB010000034.1 GCA_026931905.1 Chitinophagales bacterium | reverse complement strand
AGGAAGGAACATGAATAAGAATAACACTTAACCTGTGGTATAAATCCAGCCTGAAGTTTTTTTGTTCTACTTCTTCCAACAAATTTTTATTGGTAGCAGCAATAACTCTAACATCAACATTAATTTCTTTATCGCCTCCTACTCTTGTAATTTTTCCTTCTTGTAATGCTCTTAAAACTTTTGCCTGTGCAGGTAAGCTCATGTCACCAATTTCATCTAAAAACAAGGTGCCACCATTAGCTTGCTCAAACTTGCCAATACGTTGTTTAATGGCACTTGTAAACGAACCCTTTTCATGTCCAAATAATTCGCTTTCTATTAATTCAGCAGGTATGGCAGCACAATTTACTTCTACCAAAGAGGCATTATTCCTGTTGCTTTTTTCATGCAACCATTTTGCTACCAATTCTTTTCCTGTTCCATTTTCTCCTGTTATTAAAACCCTTGCATCTGTTACAGCTACTTTTTCTATTGTGTTTTTAATTTTTTCTATGGCATTGCTTTTCCCAATTATTTCTTGTACTTTACTAACCTTACTTTTTAAAATTTTGGTTTCCTTTACTAAAACTTTTTTATCAGTAGCATTTCTTATGGTAATCAATAATCTGTTTAAATCTGGGGGTTTTGAAATATAATCGTAAGCACCTTTTTTTACAGCATCTACAGCCGTTTCAATATTTCCATGCCCACTAATAATTATAATAGGCACTTCTGGTTTTAGCTCATAAGCTTTTTGTAAAAATTCAATCCCGTCAATCTTGGGCATTTTAATATCGCATAAAACTGCATCAAAATCAGTTTCTGAAAATTTCTTAAATCCTTCTTCGCCATCAGCAGCTTCATCTACTTTATACCCTTCATTGGTTAAAATATCTTTCAGTACATTTCGTATAGATTTTTCATCGTCAATCACTAAAATAGAAGGCATATTTTTTATAACTTTTATTAATGGTGCAATATAGGTTAAAGTAAATAAAAGCTATAAAAACAAAGTTCTTGAAGCCAAAGAAAAAGGTTATACCACCACATTATTGTTCTTTTGGCTACAAAATATAGCACTGGCTAAAGAACGTGTAAAAATAAGAGTATTGGAAGGTGGACATAATATTGAACCTGATGTTATTGAAAGGCGTTACACAAAAGGCATTAAAAACTTGTTTGATTTTTATTTGCCTGTTGTGGATGGAGCATTAATTTTTGATAATTCAATCGGCAAACATGAACTTATTGCACGAAAAACATTGGGTGGACAATTTGAAATAATAAAAGAACTTAAATTTGCCGAACTAAAAATTTTTTATGACAGAACTTGAAAAACAAAAAGAACTGTTCGATAAAATTTTATCAGGGCTTGAAAAAGCTTATGAGAAATTAATTGAGTTTAAAAAACAAAAAAACTCAAAACTTGTTATAATGCAAGACGGTAAAATAGTAAAAGTAAAACCACAGTAAAAGCTGATTTCTGTTAAAATATTTCTCTGAAAAACGTTTCAAAACAATTTCTCACACCTTACATTTGCACAATTTGTTTTTTCTGTCGCTACTGAGGAACAGAGATTGTCATTTCGACGATAGGAGAAATCTTTTAGGCTTTTGTACAATAGTTGAGCAGATGCCTCCTATTGTCGGCATGACAAGTACAGTAAAGAACAAAACGTACAAGTGTGCGACGCAACAAAAGCTAAATAGTAGTACAAAAGCTAAGTACTTAAAAAAATAATTATGCCTAAAGACAATTCTATAAAAAGTGTTTTAATTGTGGGTAGTGGTCCTATTGTTATAGGGCAGGCTTGTGAGTTTGATTATAGTGGTAGCCAAGCTGCAAGAAGCCTGCGTGAAGAAGGAATAAAAGTTATTTTAATTAACAGCAATCCTGCTACGATTATGACAGACCCTATGATGGCGGATAAAGTGTATTTATTGCCATTAACAGTGGAAAGTATTGAGCAGATTTTGGAAGAAAACCAAATAGATGCTGTTTTGCCAACCATGGGAGGGCAAACTGCACTAAACCTTTGTAAAGAAGTAGATGATTTAGGCATTTGGAAAAATTATAATTGTAGAATGATTGGTGTTGATGTAGATGCTATAAACACTGCAGAAGACAGAGATTTGTTTAGACAATTGATGGTAAAAATAGGAATTGATATTGCACCAAGTCATGTAGCCAATAGTTTTTTAGAAGGAAAAGAACATGCACAAAAAATAGGCTTTCCTTTGGTTATTCGTTCTTCGTTTACATTAGGAGGAAGTGGAGGAGGTTTTGTACACAATAAAGAAGAATTGGACGATGCTTTAAAAAATGGTTTGGAAGCAAGTCCTATACATGAAGTGTTGGTAGAAAAAGCTGTTTTGGGTTGGAAGGAATTTGAATTGGAATTATTGCGTGATAAAAATGATAACGTTGTAATTATTTGTACAGTAGAAAATTTTGACCCAATGGGTGTGCATACAGGCGATAGTATAACTGTTGCTCCTGCTATGACATTAAGTGATACTGCTTTTCAAAAAATGCGTAACCAAGCAATGCTTATGATGCGTAGTTTAGGAAACTTTGCAGGTGGCTGCAATGTGCAGTTTGCATTGAACCCAGAAACTGAAGATATAATAGCAGTAGAAATTAATCCACGTGTTAGTCGTTCAAGTGCATTGGCAAGTAAAGCAACGGGTTATCCTATTGCAAAAATTGCTGCAAAATTGGCTATTGGTTATACTTTAGATGAATTAAAAAATCAAATAACGCAAACTACAAGTGCCTATTTTGAACCTGCATTGGATTATGTAATTGTAAAAATACCACGTTGGAATTTTGATAAATTTAAAGGTGCTAATGATACGCTTGGCTTACAAATGAAAAGTGTAGGAGAAGTAATGGCTATTGGTAGAAGCTTTACAGAAGCTGTACAAAAAGCTTGTCAGAGTTTAGAAAATAATGCTGTTGGCTTAGGCTATTATGGAAAAAGTTTGATGAAGAGTGATGAAATAGTGGAATACATAAAAACGCCAAAATGGGATAGAATTTTTAGAATTAAAGATGCATTGATGCAAGGTGTAACAGTAAATACTATTGCTCATGCAACAGGAATTGATCGTTGGTTTTTATTTCAAATTCAAAAGCTTTGCAACATAGAAAAAGAAATAAGTAAATACAGCTTACAAGAATTACCCAAAGAATTATTTATTGAAGCCAAAATGAATGGTTTTAGCGATGAACAAATTGCTCAAGTGTTAAGTGATAATGTTTCAGATGAAGAAGTGTATGAAAAACGCAAAACATTAGGAATAACAAGAGTGTATAAAATGGTAGATACTTGTGCAGCAGAATTTGAAGCACAAACACCTTATTTCTACAGCACTTTCGAAAGATAAATAAAGAGGTAATTTCTGTTTTTTATTTTAACCTTTTTATTGCCTCACTGGCTTCGTGAAGATTTTTATCTAAGAGTAAAGCCCTTTCATAATTAGCAATAGCATTGGTTTTATCATGCAATGCTTCATAACATTTAGCTTGCCAATAATAAGCATCGGCATAAGTAGCATTTACTTGTGCTGCCAACTTAAAAATTTCTAAAGCTTTTTTATAATCTTTTTTGTCGTAAAAAATAAACCCTTTTTCTAAGTAAGCAACAATATAAGAGTAGCTGGTGTTAATGCAATAATCAAAAGCCTCAAGAGCTTTATCTGTATTGCCTGTACGAGCATAATAAACTCCTGCAACAAACAAACAATCGGCAGAGTATTTTCTATCGGTATAGGTTGTTTCAATCTCTTTACAAATCATTAAAGATGTATCGTTTCTGTATTCAGCATATAAGTTTGCAAGTGTTAGCATTATTTCTGGCGATTGATATAAACGAATAGCTCTTTTATAATTAACTATGGCAGCAACAGTATCTTTTGATTTTTCGTATAAACTTGCTTTTTCGTACCAATAATTTGCATTAAAACTATCCGACTTTATTAATATATCCATTTCGTACAAAGCATCTTTATACAAAGACATACTATCTAAAATAGTTATCAACTGCATTCTCAATTCTGTGCTATCAGGGTATAAAGCAATTTGCTCTTTTAATTGTTCTATTGGTGCATTGCTTTTTTTATTTTCTTTTTTAGATGATGTGTTGCAAGCAAGAAAAAAAAATAGAGTTAAAGGCAAAAAGTATTTCATACAACAAAAATAGAAATGCTGTTTAAATTATTTGACAATATTCTGACAAAAGTCATAAAGCGTAGAATAGTTTTAGCTTTTATTTTGCAGCATGAAAAAAATATTGCTTTTATTAGCTGTTACAAGTACTGTTGCAGTATTTGCACAACAACACACAACAACTCCAGATTCTGTACATTATGCAGAAGAAAAACATTTTAAAAACATTCAGCAACTAACCTTTGGTGGCGATAATGCTGAAGCTTATTTCAGTTTTGATAATAAGTATTTAATCTTTCAAAGAACTAATCCTAAAGAGGGCATCAATTGCGATCAAATGTTTATTGGAAAAGTTCCTACAAAACCAGGTGAGCCATTTACTTATAAAATGGTAAGTACAGGCAAAGGAAGAACAACCTGTGGAGCATTTTTAAAAGATGGCAAACATATTATTTATGCTTCTACACATTTAGGAAGCGACGAATGCCCACCAGTGCCAGATAGAAGTAAATATGGTAATAAATATATATGGCCTCTATACAGCAGTTTTGACATTTTCATGGCAGATACATCTGGCAAAATTGTTAAACAATTAACCAACTCACCAGGTTATGATGCTGAAGCAACTGTTTCTCCAGATGGAAAAACAATGGTTTTTACAAGCACCAAAGATGGCGATTTGGAATTGTATTTAATGGATTTAAAAACCTATAAAGTAAAACGTATTACACACACTTTAGGTTATGATGGAGGAGCATGGTTTAGTCCAGATGGTAAAAAAATAATTTGGCGTGCAAGTCGTCCTAAAACTGAAGCAGAAATAAAAGAATACAAAGAATTATTGGCAGAAAATTTAGTTGCCCCAACTAACATGGAAATTTGGACTGCAGATGCTGATGGAAGCAATGCAAAACAAATATCTAATTTTGGACAAGCCAACTGGGCTCCTTATTTTATGCCAGATAGTAAAAGAATAATTTTTGCCAGCAATTTCGAACATAAAAGAGGTTTTCCTTTTAATATTTATACCATGAATGGCGATGGAACAAATGTTGTGAAAATAAGCAGAGATAAGGGTTTTGACGCTTTCCCTATGTTTAGTTACGATGGCAAAAAAATAGTTTTCAGCAGTAATAGAAATAATGGTGGTACAAGAGATACCAATGTATTTATTGCAGATTGGGCAGAATAAAAAATACTTAAAATTTTTATTACGCAATACCCCTTAGATTTGTAAAAAACTATAGTATATGTATAACGGACTTTTGCATTTGCACAATTTTTTACGATGGATAATTATTATTTTATTATTACTAAATATCGTAAGTGCCTTATCGGGTAAAAAGAATTTAAAACAAAGTTTGTGGCTATTAATTGCAAGTCATATAACCTTGTTAGTTGGTTTGTATCAATATTTTGCAGGAATGATGGGCTTTAGATTGATTCAAACATTAGGCATGGGCGAAGTAATGAAAAACAGTGCTTCACGTTTTTGGGCAGTAGAGCATATTTCAGGAATGATACTGGCTATTGCACTAATAACTATTGCACATATATCGCTTAAAAAACAAAGCTCTCCTAAAAAATCTGGAGTTTTATTTTTAATAGCACTCATCATTATTCTTGCTATTGTTCCTTGGCCTTTTAGAGAAGGAATAGCAAGACCATGGTTTCCAGGAATGCATTAAAAACAAAACAAATTATTACATATTTTAAAAGAGAGAATACTACAAGATTCTCTCTTTTTTGTTTAGATTTTTTACAGAAGCTATTGTATCAACTAAAAAGGTTAAATCTTTCATTTTTATTTTTATTTTTCAGATTATTTCTTTACCTTGTACATCCACTTAAAAAATAAGTTGCCTATGTAATTAATGTTACTAAATTTTATTTTTTCACCTTAAAAACATACTTCGTTATGAACATTAAAATTCAGGCAGTTCGTTTCAATGCAGATCAAAAATTAATAGATCATGTGTCTCGTAAAATAGATAGACTCAAAACCTATCATGACCGAATTATTCAAGTAGATATTTTTTTGAAATTAGATAATGTAGTACACAACATAAAAGATAAAATTGCAGAAATAAAAGTTTCGATTCCCAAACACGATTTTTTTGTAAAAGCATCATCAAAATCGTTTGAAGAAAGTTTTGACAATGCTTTAGAATCCTTAATTAACCAAATAAAACGAAGAAAAGAAAAACTTGCAGCATAACTTCAAAGAGTCTGTTTTCAACAACAGGCTCTTTGCTTTTTATCCATACTTACTAAAACATTATTTACATTACTCTTCTTAAATAAAAACTACCCTTAGTTTTGCTGCATGAGTTTCGAAAAAATTTTAACCGACTTAAAAAATAAAAAGTTTGCACCAGTTTATTGGTTAGAAGGCGAAGAACCCTACTTTATAGATAAAATAATTGATTTTGCAGAACATCATATTTTAAACGATAGTGAAAAGGAATTTAATCTCTCTGTTTTTTATGGAAAAGATAGCACTTGGGCAGATATTGTAAATGCTTGTATGCGTTATCCTATGTTTGGCGAAAAACAAGTTGTAATACTTAAAGAAGCTCAACAATTAAACGATATTACTAAATTAGAAAGCTATATAAATAATCCATTATCCTCCACCATTTTTTTAGTAGGCTATAAAGATAAAAAATTAGATGCCCGTACAAAGTTTGCGAAAACTATAAAAGAAAAAGGCGAACTACTTTCTACCAAAAAAATTTATGAAAGTAAAATGCCAGAATGGATAAATAATTTGGTGGCAGAATTTGGATTAAGCATTTCTCAAAAGGCTTTAATTTTAATGATTGATAATATTGGCAATGATTTAAACAGAGTAGAAACCGAAATAAAAAAATTAGCTATATCATTAGGCAATAGAAAAAATATTACAGAAGATGATATTGAAAAATATGTAGGTGTTAGTAAAGAGTTCAACGTTTTTGAACTTCAAAATGCCTTAGGAAAAAAAGATTTTAATGCAGCATTACGTATTGTAGAATATTTTTCAAAAAATAAAGAAGCACAGTCTTTTTTAATTATCATGTTGCCCTCTTTATATACATTTTTCAGTAAAGTTTATCAACTATTTAGTATTAATGCAAAAGATGAATTTTCAATTGCATCTCAAATAGGCGTTACACCCTTTTTTGTAAAAAATTACATACAAGCATCTCACAATTATAGTTTTCAAGAAGTAGAAAAAGTTTTACTTCTATTATATGAATACAATTTAAAAGCCATAGGTATAAATAATGCCTCTGCCTCTCATTATGAACTAATGAAAGAATTTATTGTAAAATCTTAGTTAAAAAATAGGTTTGTTTAGAAGGTTTCTAATAGAAAATAAGTTTAAACTTAATTAAAGAGGCATGTAATATATAAAAAACAAATCATTTGTTTGCAATAAAATCTTTGAAGAATTATCATAGTCAAAAATAAATTTTAAACTTTTTTTGTAATTAAGTACATACTCCTATCTTTGCAGCCCGAAAAATATGTCTAAGCAACAACTGATTAAACAAGATGGAATAATATTAGAAGCTTTAAGCAATGCAATGTTTAGAGTAAAACTTGAGAATGGGCATGAAATATTAGCAACCATTTCAGGAAAAATGAGAATGCATTACATCAGAATTTTGCCAGGAGATAAAGTAGGAGTTGAGATGAGCCCTTATGATTTAAGTAGAGGAAGAATAAACTTTAGATATAAATAAGAAAAAAATCGGTAGTAAAAACTAACAATAAACAAACTAATTATAATCTGCTTTAATAAAGCAATTAAATTAAAAGCAATGAAAGTAAGAGCATCAATTAAAAAACGCAGTGCAGATTGCAAAATTGTTAAACGTGGAGGTAAACTTTATGTAATTAACAAAAAAAATCCTCGTTTTAAACAAAGACAAGGTTAATACTATTTAGTAATAAATTTTTAAAAAATAATATTCATTTATGGCACGTATTGCCGGTATAGATTTACCAAAAAATAAAAGAGGCGAAATAGGACTTACCTATATTTATGGTATTGGTCGTTCAAGAGCACAATATATTCTTACAAAAGCTGGTATTAGCTTTGATAAGAAAGTTAACGAATGGAATGATGACGAGCAAGCAGCAATTCGTAATATTATAAACGAAGAAATTAAAGTAGAAGGTGCATTGCGTAGCGAAACTCAAATGAACATTAAACGTTTACTAGATATTGCTTGCTATCGTGGTTTAAGACACAGAAAAGGATTACCAGTTCGTGGACAACGTACCAAAACAAACAGTCGTACAAGAAAAGGTAAACGTAAAACAGTTGCAGGTAAAAAGAAAGCACCTAAAAAATAATTCATTAAAATTAAAAGCTCGTAGCAAACCGCTAAGGGCTTTTGGTTTTTTTATACAAACGTTGGATAGTTTAGCTAAAGCAGCTTAACAGGAGACGTAAAAATTAAACAGAAGACTACCTAAAAAATTAAACATGGCAAAACCAGCAAAAGCACAAAACAGTGCAAAAGCAGCAGCAAAAAAAAGAATAGTAAAAGTAGATGCTGCAGGAGAAGTAAGAATTAATGCAACTTTCAACAACATTATTATTGCATTTACCAACAAATCAGGCCAAGTAATTTCTTGGTCATCTGCTGGTAAAATGGGTTTTCGTGGTTCTAAAAAGAACACACCTTATGCAGCACAAATGGCTGCTGCCGATGCTGCTAAAGTTGCAGTAGATGCAGGATTGAAAAAAGTAGATGTATTTGTAAAAGGTCCAGGTTCTGGACGTGAAGGAGCTATAAGAAGTGTGGCACAAAGTGGTATAGAAGTTACTTCTATTAAAGATGTAACCCCAATGCCTCACAATGGTTGTCGTCCTCCAAAAAAGAGAAGAGTATAATTTTAAAAAATATATATTGAGCCGATTAGGTTTCATTTATTTCAAAGGGTGAGCTATTTATTTTTTACGATTTTTAACCGATAGCTTCACCGAATCAAAAAAAATCGAAATGAAATAAAAAATTATGGCACGTTACACAGGTCCTAAGACCAAAATTTCCCGAATTTTCGGCGAGCCTATTTTAGGCAATGGCAAATGGTTGAGCAAAAACAGCAACCCTCCAGGTCAGCATGGTGCTGCAAGAAAACGTAAATCTTTAGGTGAATATGCTTTACAGTTGAGAGAAAAACAAAAAGCAAAATACACTTATGGTGTTTTAGAACGTCAGTTTAGAAAAACGTTTGATGAAGCATCTCGTATGAAAGGAGTTAAAGGCGAAAACCTTATCAAATTATTAGAAGCTCGTTTAGATAATACTATCTTTCGTATGGGCTTAGCTTCAAGTCGTCCAGAAGCAAGACAATTAGTAGCACACAAACACATTTCTGTGAATGGTGATGTAATGAATGTTCCATCTTACTCTTGTAAACCAGGTGATATTATTTCCTATCGTTCTAAGAGTGGGCATAACACTGCTATTACAAGTAAAAGTCGTGGTAAAAATCCTAAATTCAGTTGGTTGGATTGGAATGAAACTGAAAAGAAAGGAACTTTTATTACTTATCCTGAAAGAGAAAGTGTTCCTGAAAACATTAAGGAATCTTTGATTGTAGAATTGTATTCTAAATAATAATTGGCAGTTGTAGTAAACTGCTGCATACAATACAAATTGTACAAGAGTGCGACGCAACAAATGTTGCTACAAGTACAAAAGCTGGTATCAAAATAAATTTAAACAAATAAAATAAGGAATATAAAATGGCCATTTTAAACTTCCAAAAACCGGATAAAATTGTTTTACAAAAAGTTACAGACTTTGAAGGACAGTTTGAATTCCGTCCATTAGAACCAGGATATGGTTTAACTATTGGTAATGCGTTACGCAGAGTGCTTTTAAACAGCCTTGAAGGTTATGCTATTACAGGCATAAAAATTGAAGGTGTAGAGCATGAATTTGCAACTATTAAAGGCATTACTGAAGATGTTACTGAAATAATCTTAAACTTAAAACAAGTAAGATTTAAGAAAAAAGTTGAACACGAAGTAAATAGTGAAAAACTTACTTTATCTATTAAAGGCAATACTGAATTTAATGCAGGGCATATTGCAGACGCTTCTTTAAGCTATGAAGTAATGAACCCTGAATTGGTTATTTGCACAATGGATAATACCGCTAAATTAGATATTGAACTTACTATAGTAAAAGGTCGTGGTTATATTCCTTCTGAAGATAACAAATTGAAAGATGCTCCTGCTGGATTTATTGCAATAGATTCAATTCATACACCTATTAAAAATGTAAAATATTCTATTGAAAACTATCGTGTAGAACAAAGAACTGATTTTGAAAAATTAATTTTAGAAGTTGCTACCGATGGTACAATACATCCTGAAGAAGCTGTAAAACAAGCCTCTCGTATTTTAATTCAACACTTAATGATTATCACTGATGAAAACATCACTTTTGATAATAAAGAAGACAAGAAAGAAGATGTTGTAGATGAACAAGTTTTACAATTACGCAAAGTATTAAAAACGCCTTTAGAAGATTTAGATCTTTCTGTTCGTGCATTTAATTGCTTGAAAGCTGCAAAAATTAATTCATTGAGTGAATTAGTACAATATGAGCAAGAAGATTTGATGAAGTTTAGAAACTTTGGTCAAAAATCTTTATCAGAAATTGAACAAGTTTTAACTGAAAGAGGTTTAAATTTTGGTATGGATTTGGTAAAATTAGGATTAGATAATTTAGATAATTAATAATAATGTTCTAAAGGCTTTGATGCCTTTAGAATTTTTTTTAATACAGCTTATAATTCCTGACACGGTATAAGCTACAAAACAAAAAAAGTCATGCGTCACGGAGATAAAATAAACAATTTAGGTCGTAAAAAGGCACACAGAGAAGCCTTGTTAAGTAATTTAGCTTCTCAATTAATCGTTCATAAACGTATTGTAACTACATTGGCAAAAGCAAAAGCTTTGCGTACTTATGTAGAGCCTTTAATTACAAAAACAAAAAAAGCTGAAGCGAAAGAATCTATTAGTCATCAGCATCGTATAGTATTTAGTTATTTACAAGATAAAGCAGCTACTAAAGAGTTATTTACAGTAATTGCACCAAAAATTGTAAGTCGCCCTGGTGGTTATACAAGAATTATTAAATTAGGTATTAGACCTGGTGATAATGCAGAAAAAGCAATGATAGAATTAGTTGATTTTAATGAAGTTTATACTAAAGGAACTGTAAAAACTGCTGAAACAACTAAGAAAACTCGTAGAAGCGGTGGTGCTAAAAAGAAAGCAACAGAAGAAACAACAGAAACAACAACTGAAGTAGAAACAAAAACAGAAGAATAAATAATTCAGCATAGAATGTTTAAAAGTTTTACAAAAAAGGCAAGGAATTTAATTCTTGCCTTTTTTATTTTGCATCAGATTTAAAAAAAATAAATTAAAATGTCTGTACAAGCTCAACAAGCAATTTTATTGTTAGAAGATGGAACAATTATTTATGGCAAAGCATTTGGCAAAACAGGTACAACAACTGGTGAGCTTTGCTTTAGTACAGGAATGACGGGCTATCAGGAAGTTTTTACAGATCCCAGTTTTTCAGGTCAGGTTTTAATAATGAATACTGTACATACCGGTAATTATGGAATAAAAAATATAGAAGCAGAAAGTGATAGTATAAAAATTAATGGCTTAATAGGAAGAAATTTAGAAGAACAATACAGCCGATATCAAGCTCAAGAATCTTTGCAAAACTATTTGCAAAAAAATAATGTTGTAGCCATAGAAGGAGTAGATACAAGAGCATTGGTGGCACACATTCGTACCAAAGGAGCCATGAATTGTATTATTTCTTCCGAAACAAATGACATAGCATTATTAAAAAAGAAATTGGCTGAATGCCCTGATATGAAAGGGTTAGAGCTATCAAGCAGAGTAAGCACAACAAAAGTGTACGAAATAAAAAATGAAAATGCAAAACTAAAAGTTGCAGTATTAGATTTAGGGGTAAAGAAAAATATTTTAAACTGCTTGGTAGATAGAGGAGCACATGTAAAAGTATTTCCAGCAAAAACAACTTTTAAAGAAATAAAAGAGTTTCAACCAGATGGTTATTTTATTTCAAATGGACCAGGCGATCCTGCAGCAATGTCTTATGCTGTAGAAACTGTAAAAGAAATATTGAAGGAAAATAAACCTTTTTTTGGTATTTGTTTAGGGCATCAATTATTAGCAATAGCCAATGGAATTTCAACTTTTAAAATGCACCATGGACACAGAGGTTTAAATCATCCTGTAAAAAATATAATTACAGGGCAATGCGAAATTACTACACAAAATCATGGTTTTGGTGTACAACCAGATGATGTAAAATCAAACAGTAATGTAGAAATTACACATATCAACTTAAACGATGAAAGTATAGAAGGAATAAGGTTAAAAAACAAGCCAGCCTTTTCTGTTCAATATCATCCAGAAGCAGCACCTGGACCTCATGATAGCAGGTATTTATTTGATGATTTTATAGCTATGATGCAATAATAAATAGCTTTTATATTAACTGATAGTATTGCTTTATTTTAAAAACTATCTGCCATTTTTTCCCCTTTTTTTGCACGGCAACATATTTGCTCAATTAAAAAAAAACTTAAAATAGTTATGGAAGAAAAAGAAATGCAGGCAAATGAAGCCCAAGAAAACACCATGAATATTAATGCTGACGAAAATGCAGCAGGTATTACCAATATGGATGAAAGCATTGTAGAAAATGAAACTGAAAAATTAAAAGAAGAATTAAACGAACAAAAAGATAAATATTTAAGACTTGCAGCAGAATTTGACAATTATAGAAAAAGAACTTCTAAAGAAAAATATGAACTAATACAAACTGCAGGTAAGGATATTATTATTTCCTTATTGGAAGTTTTAGACGATATAGACCGTGCAGAATATCAAATAAATAACTCAGCTGATTTTGCTCTTCAAAAAGAAGGTGTAACATTGGTGTTTAATAAAATTCGTTCTACACTTCAAAGCAGAGGATTAAAAGTTTTAGAAAGTGTTCATACAACATTTGATGTAGAAAAACATGAAGCAATTACTGAAATTCCTGCTCCAACAGAAGATTTGAAAGGAAAAGTAATAGATGAAGTTCAAAAAGGATATTATTTAAACGATAAAATAATTCGCTTTGCAAAAGTTGTGGTTGGCAAATAATATTTTTTTAAAATTTTTCATTTCCACAACCAATGAAAGATAAACTTTCAACATTATGTCTAAAAGAGATTATTACGAAATATTAGGAGTTGCCAAAACAGCTTCAGCCGATGAGATTAAAAAAGCTTATCGCAAAGTTGCCATGCAATTTCATCCAGATAGAAACCCAGGCGATAAAGCTGCAGAAGAAAAATTTAAAGAAGCAGCCGAAGCCTATGAAGTATTAAGTGATGCAGATAAACGTGCAAAGTATGATAGATACGGGCATCAAGCTTTTGGTCCAGGAACCAATGGAGGCAGCGGTTTTCATGCTTCTAATATGGAAGATATTTTCTCTAATTTTGGAGATATTTTTGGCGATGATAATGTTTTTGGAAGTTTTTTTGGAGGAGGAAGAAGTAGTAACAGTAGAGGTTCAAGAGGACAAAGAGGTAGCAACTTACGCATTAAGCTAAAATTAAATTTTGCAGAAATTGCTAATGGTGTAACCAAGCAAGTAAAAGTAAAAAAATATGTAAGCTGTACTACTTGTGGAGGAAATGGAGCTAAAGATAAAAACAGTTTGCAAACTTGTTCAACTTGTGGAGGAAGTGGACAAGTAAGAAAAGTGCAAAATACTTTTTTAGGACAAATGCAAACAGTAACAACATGCCCTACCTGCCATGGAGAAGGCACAACTGTAACAGCAAAATGTACTGCTTGTAAAGGAGAAGGAAGAGTATTTGGCGAAGAAACAATAAGTATTGATATTCCTGCTGGAGTACAAAATGGAATGCAATTAAGCATGAGTGGTAAAGGAAATGCAGGAGAAAGAGGTGGAGCAAATGGCGATTTAATTATTCAAATTGAAGAAGAACCACATACAGAATTACATAGAGATGGATTGAATGTTGCTTACGATTTACATCTATCTTTTCCTGAAGCTGTTTTTGGTACAAATGTAGAAGTACCTACGATAGATGGTAGAGCAAAAATTAAAATTCCAGCGGGTACACAAAGTGGTAAAATTTTTAGACTGAAAGGAAAAGGTTTTCCTGAGGTACAAGGCTATGGCAGAGGCGATCAATTAGTGAATGTAAATATTTGGACTCCACAAAACTTAACCTCTGAAGAAAAAGCAATGTTGGAAAAACTCAATAATAGCGAGAACTTTAAACCTCAACCAGCAAAAAATGGTAAAAGTTTTTTTGATAAAATAAGAGAAGCCTTCAATTAATTAATATCTATTCTACTTACTATTTTCACAGGTAAAAATAAAAAAGTGTATAAGCAAAAACCTATACACTTTTTTTATAACCGTTGTATTACTACTATCATTAAATAATTAACATAGCATCACCATAACTATAAAAACGATACTTATCTTTTATAGCTTTTTGATACGCTTCTAACGTTAAATCGAACCCTGCAAATGCACAAGTCATAATAAACAAACTTGTTTTGGGTAAATGAAAATTAGTAACCAAACTATCAGCAATACTAAAGTCATAAGGAGGATGAATAAAATGGTTGGTCCATCCTTCAGATGCTTTTAATCTTTTTTGAGCTGTAAAGTTGGTTTCCATTGCTCTCATAGTTGTACAACCAATAGAGCATACACGATGTTCAGTATCTTTTGCTTTATTTACAATTTGTGCAGTTTGTTCTGGAATATTGTAATACTCAGCATCCATTTTGTATTTGCTTAAATCTTCTACCTCAATAGGTTTAAAAGTTCCTAAGCTTGTATGTAAAGTAACTTCAGCAAAGCGTATTCCTTGTATTTCGCAACGTTTTACCAACTCTGGGCTAAAGTGCAAACCTGCAGTTGGTGCAGCTACTGCTCCTTCGTGTTTTGCATATACTGTTTGATAACGTTCTTTATCTTCATCTTCTGGTTTACGTTTTATGTATTTAGGCAAAGGTGTTTCGCC
Organism: Chitinophagales bacterium; assembly: GCA_026931905.1. Taxonomy (GTDB): domain Bacteria; phylum Bacteroidota; class Bacteroidia; order Chitinophagales; family Chitinophagaceae; genus UBA1930. Next base: position 17,902 of record JAIXLB010000034.1, on the reverse strand, counting down.
CAACATTTCTAACATTTTTCTAAAACTTTCTTCATCTTCATTCCATAAAAATTTTATAGTTCTTCCACGACTTGTAGTATTATCAATTACTTCTGCTACTAACTCTTCGCTTTCGCCAAAATATAATTTATTACCTACACGAATTTTTCTTGCAGGATCTACAATTACATCCCACAAACGGTTTGGAGCACTTAATTCTCTTAATAAAAATACTTCGATTTTTGCACCTGTTTTTTCTTTTCTACCATACATACGAGCAGAAAAAACTTTTGTATTGTTTACTACAAAAACATCTTTGTCGTCGAAGTAATTCATTATATCACGGAAATGCTTGTTTTCCATGTGTCCTGTTTTACGATTAATTACTAACAAACGGCTGTCTTCACGTTTTTTTGCAGGATGTTGTGCAATGAGGTTTAAAGGTAGGTCGTACCTGAATTGAGATAATTTCATGTTACGGCATGATTTATTTTAAAAAATGAAAGGGTGCAAAGGTAATGTATTTAATAATTTTAAAGAAAAATTAAAGTGTGGCATTTAAAAAATAAGTTTTGATGCTAATTCTTTTGCTCTATATGAATACTTTTTTGTTGCATTTCTTTTTCTTTAGCCTCTGCTTCGGCAGCTTCTTTTTTATCTTCTTCGTCGGCATCAGTTTCTTCTAAATCATCTGCTTTTTTACCTCTTTTTAATTTAACAATAGGTTTTTCCTGAGTTCCTGTAATAGATAAAGGAATACCAAAAATGCCAAATGGTGGTAAGCCTAATCTTGCTTTTAAATTCAATCTTCCATCAAAACTTATTTGCCCTTCAAATCTGGGTCTAAAGCCTGCTACACGAAGTTTTATTCTTTCTATTGTAATAATATTTTTAGCAATTTTTGTTTTTAGGTTTATGGTATGTTTCGATAAATCTGGATTGTTAATAGATTCTTTATTTGTTTTTTTACTAATTGCATTAAACATTTTAAAACCATAAGCTTTTGCATCTTTAATACTTAAAACGCCCTCTCCTTGTAAGGTTGGAAAAACAGGGTATAAACTATCGTTTAATAAACCACTTAATGTATAATCTAAAGAAACCAAACCTTTGAATTTATTGGCTGTTGTAAGCATATCCCTAAATAATTTTATTTCTTTATATGCTTTTTGAATATCCAATTCTTTGGCTGAAATATGGTAATTAAACTTAGCTCTTCTTGTGCTAATAGGCAAATAATCTGCTTGCATATTTACAGGAGAGCCAATAATAGTAAAGCCTGCATTGCCAATAATTAATTTGCCTTGTTGCATAGCAGCTTTGGCAATACAATTATTCATTTTTAATCCATTATAATCAACAGTGTTAATGTTTGCATTAAATTGTAAATTCAAGTTTGATGGAATAATTACAACACCTTGCTGTTCTTGTGTTGTGTTTTTATTTGTATTTTTTTGAGAAGAAATATTTACAATACTATCAGCAGTAAAACTCATAAAATCTTGTACAGATAAATGATTACTTTTTAAGGTAAGTTCTCCTTTCAAAGGTTCATTATCTTTCATTACATAATTAATAATATTGCTAAACTGCCCTTTTAATACAGCATTGTTTTTTAAATAATTTAATGATACATTTTCAGCTATTAATTTATCGTTGTTAAAATGAAATGTTCCATTATCAATAATAAATTTTTCAGGTAAATAAGGTGTAGAAATATTGATATTTTTCAACTCAATATTTCCTTGATTATTTAATTTATTATAACGCCCAGCCAAAGCATCTTCCTGAGAACCTGCTAAGGAAAAATTAGTTTTAATAAATCCATTTATATCGTAGCCCTTAATAGCAAAAAGTTTATACAACTTACCAATATTCAAATTTCCTTTAGATGAAATTTGATACACAAGATTATCAAAATTATTTAAGTTGGCTGCAATAGTAAACGGCTGTCCTTCAAAATTTAAGGCAATAGGCTTAATGTTTATTTTTATATCTTTTGTGTTTCCTTTTGTGTTGTTTATAGCTGCATCAACAACTATATTAGTTATTGGATTAGGGTATTGGCTTGTTTTTAAATAACCATTGTTCCAAAGTATTGTAGCATTTACAACAGGAAATTCTTGCTTTTTCATGTTGTATTTACCATTAAATTTTGCTTGTACATTGCATTGTCCTTTTAAGTGAACACCAGCAATACTATCTAATTCTAAAATATTATTCCATTGCTCCAAATTGGCATTGGCATTGATAAATCCTTTAATGGTTGGTGTATTTAAGTTGGTTAATTCTAAAGCAGCATTGATAAAATCCTTACCCATTACAGCATGTAATGTATCAACTTTTACACTCAGTTTTTCTGTGTTTAATTGAGGTAAACTAAAATGGAGAGAAAATAAGATATTTTTAATAGGCTCTTTAATAGTTGAAGTTGTAAATGAACCATCGGTAACATTCATACTCAATAAAACGGAAGGTGAAATATTTAAACTTTTAATAAAATCGCCTTTTACAGATGCGGTTAAATTTACTTTCCCTTTTACATTGGTTTTATCAACCCATTGAACAAAAGCAGGCGGCAAAGCTGTAAATAAATTTTTAAAATCTGTTGTTTTAGTTTTAGCATCTAAATCAATGCTGTAACCATTTTTAAGAAAATTAAATTTTCCTTTTAACTCAATAGGCAAATGATTTATTCGTAAATTATTTTTTTGAAAATCAAGTTCCAAAGAATGTGTGTTGATGCGTGTTATAAGTTTTGCCTTTACATCTTTATTAATTAAGTAGGGTTCATTGTCATACACAATATCCAATCCTTCCATTTTTATTGTTGAACTTAAATCAAAAATTGCTTTACTTAAATCGCCTTTACCTACATAATTTACATTGTTTGATTTGATAAGTATTGGAATAGATTTATCATGGTAATTTAAAGCACAATTTTCTATTTGTATTCTATCCAATTTCAAAGAAGCATCTTCATGGTTTCCCTTATCATGGTTGGTTGTTTCTTTTGACGAGTTTTTATAAATATTGTAATTAGGCAATCCTTTTTCATTTACTAAAATATTTATTTTTCCATTGGTTATATATACTTCATTAATGCGTAAGGCATCGCTGAAAATACTTGTTACATCTACTCCTAAAGCAATTTCTTTTGCAGCAATTAAAGTGTCTTTTTTATACGGTTCAGAACCTTTTAAATTTACATCATAAAGCGTAAGTGTTAAGGAAGGAAAATGATTGAAAAACGATAACCTTACTTTTGAAAAATTTAATTCGCTTTCAATAGATTTATTAGCCCAGCTTTTTATTTTATCTGTTACAAAACCAGGAAAAATGTAGGGCAATAAAAACATAAGCAGCAAAATAATACCCAAGCCAATACCTGTGTATTTTAAAAATTTAAGCGGAATTTTTAATAATTTATTTTTCAATACAAATGCTTTACAATAAATAAAAATCGGTTAGCAAAATTACCAACCGATTGTAACGATTAAAGAAAATTATTTTATAAAAAATTGTTAGTAAAATTAGCTTACTAAAGTGCCAACATTTAAACCCTCTACAACGCTTAATAAATTGCCTGGTTTATTCATATCAAAAACAATGATAGGCAATTTATTTTCCATACACAAAGTAAAAGCAGTCATATCCATAACTTTTAAATTTTGGGTAATACACTCCTGAAAAGTAAGTTTATCAAACTTTACAGATGTAGGATCTTTTTCAGGGTCAGCATTATAAATGCCATCTACTCTTGTACCTTTTAAAATTACATCAGCTTTCATTTCTATTGCACGAAGGCTTCCTGCTGTATCTGTAGTAAAATATGGATTGCCAGTACCTGCACCAAAAATTACAACACGTCCTTTTTCCAAATGCCTAAGAGCTTTTCTTCTAATATAAGGTTCAGCCACTTGCTCCATATTTATAGCACTTTGCAAGCGAGTATAAACACCAATTTTTTCAAGCATTGCCTGCATTGCCATTGCATTAATTACAGTAGCAAGCATACCCATATAATCGCCATGAGCACGTTCAATACCACTTTCAGCTTCATTCATTCCTCTATAAATATTTCCTCCACCAATAACAATTGCAACCTGAACACCTAAATTGATTACTTCTTTAATATCATAAGCATATTGCTCAATTATTTTGGGGTCAAATGGGTCGCCATTATTTTTTCCTAATAAAGCTTCGCCAGATAATTTTAGTAATACACGTTTGTATTTAGGCAACATATTTTAAATTGGTTTTATTGATTGCAAATAACTATATTTTTTTTTAGGCTACCAACAGTAAACAAATATTTTCTATCTTAATCTTAATAGTGTTTATGACTTTTAGTTTAAATTCAATTTCACAAATTCAAAATGCAAACTAACTATGATTACTAAATATAATTTAGTCAATGTTTGTATTGTATAGATGCTGCATTTGTTAGCTACTCAGAATTGAAAATATTAAAAGAATTGAAATAGAGAGGTGGTAAAGTGCTGCTCTATTAAAAGTACACCTAAACACTCCATTGTTCATCCTTTAGCATTAAGCAATGTACACCCTGGCATACACTTTTAGTGATGCTGTTTATTATAAGTTTGTATTGGTAATAAGTACAAAATTTGTAATAATTATTCTCCTCCTATTCCAAATTTTTCCATTACTACATTACTTACACCTGTATTGCTATAACCTCCATCATGAAATAGGTTTTGCATGGTTACCATTCTTGTTAAATCGCTAAATAAAGTAATGCAGTAATTGGCACAATCTTCAGCACTTGCATTGCCCAAAGGAGCAATAGCATTTGCATAGTCATAAAAATCGCCAAAGCCTTTAATACCAGTACCTGCAGTAGTTTTTGTGGGCGATTGAGATACTGTATTTATTCTTACTTTTTTCTCCACACCATAATGATAACCAAAGCTTCTTGCAATACTTTCAAGCATGGCTTTTATGTCTGCCATATCAGTATAAAAAGGAAATGTACGTTGGGCTGCCATATAAGTTAATGCTACTACACTACCCCATTCATTAATAGCATCTAATTTTTTTGCTACTGCAAGCATTTTATGAAAGCTCATGGCACTTACATCAATTCCTTTCATAAAATAATCATAATTACTTTCTGTATAGGGTACTTTTTTTCTTATGTTTACACTCATGCCTATTGAGTGTAAAACAAAATCTATTTTACCTCCTAAGGCTTCTTGAGATTCAGTAAATAAAGTGGTCAACTCATCAATACTTGTAGCATCGGCAGGAATAATTTTACTTCCTGTTTTTTCAGCCAATTTATTTATTTCGCCCATACGCATTGCAATAGGAGCGTTTGTTAAAACAAAAGTTGCACCTTCTTCATAGGCTTTTTCTGCTACTTTCCATGCAATAGAATTAGCATCTAATGCACCAGTTATAATACCACGTTTTCCTTTTAATAATCCGTATGCCATAAATTAATTTTTAGTTAGTTGAGGTTAAAAAGCTAAAGTAAATATTTAGTTACGATTTTTTATAAATGTAGCAATAAAATTTATAACTACAGTTTTAAAATAATTTTCAAGAGATATAATTATAAATTTCAAAAATAAAAAAAGAGGCTCTGTATAAAAGCCTCTAATTTAATAAAGTAAAAAAATTAATTCAATTTTTCAACCTGTACATAATTCAATTCTACAGGTGTGCTTCTTCCAAATATTTTTACAACAACTTTTAATTTTTTCTTCTCATCATTTACCTCTTCAATTACACCATTAAAGTCGTTGAATGGACCTTCAATAATTTTTATGGTTTCTCCTACAATGTATGGTTCACTTATAGTTACCCCTAAATCATTCATTGCATCAACCTTACCTAACATTTTATTTACTTCTGGTTCACGCAAAGAAATAATATTACCTTTTGATCCCTTTCCATCAGTTAAGAAGTGCATAATATTGGAAACATTGCTTATGTGCTGAACCAAATCATCAGTTAATTTTCCTTCAATTACTTCCAACATTACATAACCTGGAAAATAGTTTTTCTCTCTCATTACTTTTTTACCATTCTGTACTTTATATACTTTTTCCATAGGTAAAAAAACTTGCTTTACAATATTCGTCCAACTATTACGAGCAATATCTTTATCCAAATATTCCTTTACACTTCTTTCTTTACCACTTACAACACGCAATACATACCACTTGGTTTTTTCAAGCGGTTGTTGTGTTGTATTTTCTTGAACTATTGTTTCTTCCATTACTCAAATAATTAATTTAATAACGAATAAATAAATTTCAATACTTGGCTACTTACAGAATCCATTAACCAAATAAGTGCAGTAATAATAAGAGTTGCAACTAATACAATTACAGTACTTTGTTGTAATTGTAACCAAGTAGGCCATGTAACTTTTTCTACCAACTCTTTATAACTATCTCTAAAATATGTTGAAATTTTATTCATCTTTTATCAATTTTACTAATAAAATTTTTCAAAAACCAGCACGGGCACAAGGATTCGAACCCTGATCAAAGGTTTTGGAGACCTCTATTCTACCATTGAACTATGCCCGTAAATGCAGTTTTAAACTACTTTTAAAAAGAACTTTTTAAAAAGCAAAGTACCGAATGTTTGCCAACTTCGGTACTTTGCAAATGTATATAAACCTTTCCAAAGTTCCCCTTCATTTCTGTGGGGAATTTAGTGGCTCTTATTTCAAAATTTCTGTAACTTGACCAGCACCTACAGTTCTACCACCTTCACGAATAGCGAATTTCAAACCTTTTTCCATTGCTATTGGTGCAATAAGTTTTACTGTAATGCTTACGTTATCGCCTGGCATAACCATTTCAGTTCCTTCTGGTAACATAACCTCTCCAGTTATATCAGTAGTACGGAAATAAAATTGAGGACGATATTTATTAAAGAATGGAGTATGACGACCACCTTCATCTTTACTTAACACATAAACTTCACCTTTAAATTCAGTATGTGGAGTAATAGATTTAGGAGCACAAATTACCATACCTCTACGAATATCTTTTTTCTCAATACCGCGTAATAATAAACCAGCATTATCACCAGCTTCACCTCTATCCAATAATTTTTTAAACATTTCTACACCTGTAACTGTAGAAGTAGAAGGAGCTTCTTGTAAACCTACAATTTCTACTGCATCACCTACTTTAATTACACCTCTTTCAATTCTACCAGTAGCAACTGTACCACGACCAGTGATAGAGAATACATCTTCTACACTCATCAAGAAAGGTAAATCAACTGGACGAGGAGGTAATGGAATATATTCATCTACAGCAGCCATTAATTCATTAATAGCAGCAACCCATTTTTCTTCACCAGCTAATGCACCAGTTGCAGAACCTTTGATTATTGGTGTATTATCACCATCAAAACCTCTTTTAGTCAATTCTTCTCTCACTTCCATTTCCACTAAATCCAATAACTCTAAGTCATCTACTAAATCTACTTTATTTAAAAATACTACCATTTTAGGTACACCTACTTGAGCAGCTAATAAAATATGCTCTTTTGTTTGAGGCATAGGACCATCTGTAGCAGCAACTACTAATATTGCACCATCCATTTGTGCAGCACCAGTAATCATGTTTTTCACATAGTCAGCGTGACCTGGACAGTCCACGTGAGCATAGTGACGATTAGCTGTTTGATATTCTACGTGAGCAGTATTAATAGTAATCCCTCTTTCTTTTTCTTCAGGAGCACCATCAATTTCATCATACTTTCTAGCCTGTGCCAGACCTTGCTTAGATAGAATGTCCGTAATGGCAGCAGTTAAAGTTGTTTTACCATGGTCTACGTGGCCAATGGTTCCAATGTTTACGTGGGGTTTGTCCCTCTTAAAGGTCTCTTTAGACATTTTTATCGATTTTTAGTTGTGTTAAAAATTTATTTTGCTTACTTTTTATTAAAAAAATAATATTTTTTGTTTTCAGCTTTATTATTGCTATTCAACTCCTGTTGCGTCGCACACTTCAACGTTCCAAGCATTCATTAACAATAATGATCACTAAATAGCTATTCTATTTAAAATCACTCAGAAAAATTTCACACACAAATCATCTGAGCCGTTGATGAGAATTGAACTCACGACCTCTTCCTTACCAAGGAAGTGCTCTACCACTGAGCTACAACGGCTGGTAGAGTTTAGTAGTGAGCAAAAAATCTCACAAAAAATTCTCAATAGAAAGAGCTGTTTTTTGAGCGGAAGACCGGGCTCGAACCGGCCACCTGAAGCTTGGAAGGCTACCGCTCTACCAAATGAGCTACTTCCGCTAATTATTATTTTAAATGTTGAATTTTAAATTCTAAGTAAAAATTGTAACTCAAAATTTATCATTTAAAATTCAAAATAATCCAAAGAACTGTGGGCAGAGAAGGATTCGAACCTCCGTACTCCGAAGAGAGCAGATTTACAGTCTGCCGCCTTTAGCCACTCGGCCATCTACCCTTTAAGCTACCTTACGGCTACTTAACTTTTTTAAAAAAAGAGCCACTTGTCGGACTCGAACCAACGACCTGCTGATTACAAATCAGCTGCTCTACCAACTGAGCTAAAGTGGCTTATTACTTACATACACAAAGAACTAATCCCTTTTTCAGGACGGCAAAGGTAATGGAAAACTAATATCTACAAAATTCTTGAAAAGATTTTTTTTTAGAACTTTATTTCAAACGTATAAATCAATATATAGAAGCTAAAGAAAATGAGCAGTCTGTTTTACAAAATGCCTACTGTTATTATATTATAGCCTTTAAAGAATTTACAATTTATAAAAATTACAATTAAATAAACTTTAGATTTTTTTTAGGAAAGCATCCTTTTTTATATAAATTCTTCCCATTTTTTGAAATATTATCAGCAATTTTTATCTATTTAATATTGCTGTTTTCTCCTCAAAATACCTGCTTACTTTTATATTCAAAACAAAAATCAATCTTTTACTCCGGCGGCAGAAAGCATTTTTTCTAATGGACAAAACTTTGTTACAGAAGACTGTAACAAGTTTACGCCTACAAAAACAGCTAACCACAACCAATTGATATGTACAAAATGTGTTAATAGTACGCTGCTTAAAATCATTATTCCTGCAAAGGCTCTAATTATTCTTTCTTTTTTCATGTTTATTTTTTTTATTTATTGGTGTTTAAATTAAATTTTTCAACAGGTAGTATAAATCCTCTTATTGGGAAATCTGTTGCTCTGCTTGTATTAAATTCATTAATTAATTGCAGTACTTTTTCTGCATTCTCATTTTCTGTAAAACTGAAAATAAAAGCAGAATTAAATTTTTCTTTGCCGCTGGCAAACCAATTATCCAACAAATTCACTGGTTCGGAAGCTTTAACTCCTATAGTATCTGTAATACTAAACACAGAAATTTGGGCTTGGTTAAAAATTTTGGAAATATCATTCAAACATTCCTGTACGGCGGTTACAACTAATAATTTCATAAGTATAAGTTTATTTTTTTTCTGGATATTTTTTACGCATCATTTTATAATAAAGTAATGGCACAACCAGTAAGGTTAAAAAAGTTGAAGTAATAGTACCACCCATTAATGATATGGCTAACCCTTGAAAAATAGGGTCGAATAAAATAATAATTGCACCTAAAACTACAGCTCCTGCTGTTAATAAAATAGGAGTGGTACGAACAGCCCCTGCTTCTATTATAGCCTGTTTTAAAGGAACGCCATCTCGTAATCTAATATCTATAAAATCAATTAGTAAAACAGAGTTTCGAACCATTACCCCTGCAAGTGCAATAAAACCAATCATTGAAGTTGCTGTAAAATAAGCTCCCATTAACCAATGTCCTAATACAATACCAACTAATGAAAGTGGAATAGCTGCTAACATTACAATTGGCACCATGAAATTTTGAAACCAACCAACAATTAATACATAAATCAATAAAATTACTACTGCAAAAGCTATACCCAAATCTCTAAAAACCTCATAAGTTATTTGCCACTCACCATCCCATTTTAAACTAAAATTATCTTCAAATTCAGGTTGTTTAGTGTATTCTTCTTTAAGTGTGTACCCTACTGGCAATTGTATGTTTTTTAAACTATCAGAAATTTTAGTGATGGCATAAGTAGGGCTTTCTAATTTGCCTGCCATATCGGCTAATACAAATACTACTTCTTTTTGATTTTTTCTATAAATTGATTTCTGCTTTATTTGTCTGTGTACTATTACCACATCTTTTAATGGTACTGTATTGCCTTTTATTCCTATTACTTTTAGTTCTAAAATATCGTTGATGGAAGTTTTATCTGCATCTGATAATTGAAGTTTTATAGGTGTTTGCTGGTAAGCATTGGAATAATACATATTGCCTGATTGCAAACCTGTTAAAGCCGAACGTACTGTTGCTGCTATTTGTGCTGTTGCAACTCCGTATTGAATGGCTTTTTCTTTATCAACTTCTATTTGATATTCTGCTTGATCATCTTCTATCATCCAATCAATATCAACCACATCATTAGTATTGGCTAATAATTGTTTTACTTGTTGTGCAATTTTTATTTGCTCGTTATAATCTGGTCCATAAATTTCTGCTACCAAGGTTGATAATACTGGGGGTCCTGGAGGAACTTCTACAATTTTTACATTAGCATTGTATTTTTGGGCTATTAATTGTATAGGCTTACGCATTTCTTTTGCAATATCATGGCTCTGCAGCTTTCTATCTTTTTTATCAATTAAGTTTACTTGAATATCTGCAACATTTTCGCCTTTTCTTATATCATAATGCCTTACCAAACCATTAAAACTTATAGGAGCCGAAGTGCCTGTATAAATTTGATAATTTTTTACCATAGGTTGTTGTGCAACATAAATAGCTATATCTTTTGCAACTGCATTTGTTTTTTCCAAAGTTGTTCCTTCGGGCATATCAATAATTACCTGAAATTCATTTTTATTATCAAACGGCAACATTTTAACTGCAACTGATTTTGTATAAAACATAAATAACGATGCAATTAAAACAACCACAATACTCACCATAAATGTCCAACGCTTCCATCTTTGTTCAAGCATTGGTTGAATAAAGGATTTGTAAATTTTATAAATACCAGACTCTTCAAGTGTAAGGGGTTTGCTTGCTTTATGCTTCATTCCTCTCTTCTCTTTTTCTCTAAGAAATATATAACCCAAATAAGGTGTTAAGGTAAGTGCCACAACCAATGAAAGCATCATGGCTATAGAAGCACCTATTGGCATTGGACTCATGTAAGGTCCCATCATACCAGAAACAAAAGCCATTGGTAATACAGCTGCTACAACAGTAAATGTTGCTAAAATGGTAGGATTACCAACTTCATTAATAGCATAAATGGCAGCTTGTAATGGTGGAAGTTTTCGCATTTTAAAATGCCTGTGCATATTCTCTGCAATAATGATAGAATCATCTACCACAATTCCTGTAATAAACACTAATGCAAACAGTGTTATACGGTTTAGCGTATAATCCATAAAATAATAAGCAAACAAGGTAAGGGCAAAGGTTACAGGTACAGATAAAAATACCACCAAGCCACCTCGCCAACCCATTGCAAGCATTACAAATAATGTTACCACTAATATGGAAATGAATAAATGAAATAAAAGCTCTGAAACTTTATCAGATGCAGTTTCACCATAATTACGAGTAACTGTTAATTGAACATCGTTAGGAATTATTTGTTTTTTTAAATGCTCTGCCTTATGAATAATTTTCTCTGCTAAGTGCATTGCATCTGCTCCTTTCTTTTTGCTAATTGATAAAGTAATAGCTGGATAATCAGAACCTGCAAAATGTTTGCTTGCAGTATCTGCTTTGCCAAAGCCAAACATTACATATTGATTAGGGGCTTCAGGACCTTCAATAACTTTTGCAATTTGTTTTAAATAAACAGGCTGTTGTTGATTTATACCTACCACTAAATTTTCTAAATCGTCTGTTGATTGTATATAATTTCCTGTTTCAACAGAGTAAGCAGTATCTTGCTGTAATAGAGTGCCAGCAGGCATTTGCACATTACTTCCTTCAATTAATTTGCTAATAGATAAAAAATCTACTCCATTTTCTGCCATCTTGGTTTTATCAAGAACAACTTTTATTTCTTTGCTTCTTCCACCTATTAAATTAATAGCTGCAACGTCATTTATTTTCTTTATTTCATTGGTAAGTTCTTGTCCTATTTGCTTTAGCTGATAATCATCGTAATGTTCACTCCACAAGGTTAATCCTAAAACTGGTACATCATCAATAGCTCTTGTTTTAATCAAAGGCATGGTTATACCTTGAGGCATTTTATCCATATTTTTCATCAACTCACTATACAATCTTACCAAAGAACGTTCTACATCTTCTCCTACATAAAATTGTACAATAAACATTGCCTGTCCTTTCATAGAAGTGGAGTAAACATATTCTACCCCCTTAATATTGGATATTACTTTTTCTATAGGTGCAGCAACTTTTGTTTCTACCTCTTTTGGTTCAGCACCAGAATAACCAATAAAAATATCAGCCATTGGTACTTGTATTTGCGGCTCTTCTTCTCTTGGAATTAAATAAGTACTATAAGCCCCAATTAATAAAAATGCAATCATTAATAAAATCGTAAGCTTCGATTGCAAAAAAGCCTTTGCTATATTTCCTGAAAAAACTTTTTCCATTATACTATTTTTTATTTTGTTATCAACAGTAGTACTTTTATCAGCCCCTGTTGCGTCGCACACTTGTACTACCTATCTTTTTTAAACAAGCATTATTTTAATGCTTTTAATTGTTTTTTTCTATTACGGTTGCACCATTAAATAATTTTTCATCAGCACTAATTATGTAAGTTTCATCTTTATTCAAGCCACTTAAAATCTCTACTTTATCGCCTACCTTTTTTCCTAATCTTACCCATCGTAATAGTGCAGTATGGTTACTACCAACAGTATAAATTCCTGTCAATTCATTTTTATATTCAATACTCGATGCAGGAATTAAAATAGCCTTACTGTTATCTTCTTTTGGTGTTGAAGTAGATAAATAAACATCGGCATACATACCAGATAACAAACTTTTTTTATCTGCCTCTGGAATCGAAATTTTTATGTTGTACAAGCCTCCTGTAAATTGCGATGACGTATTAATTAAAGCAACAACGCCTTTAAAATTTTTATTGGCAGATTTTACATTTACATCAACCTGCTTACCTACTTTTATTTCAGTAATTTCAGATTCAGGAACAGAGGCATTTATTTGCAGTGTTCCAGCTTGCTCTATTGTAAGTAAAGGCATACCAGGGCTTGCCATACTACCTGCACTTGCCATTTTTTGAGTTATAATTCCAGAAAACGGTGCAGTTAAATTTGTATAATTCAACATAGCATTTACTTCGTTACGCATTTGTTTTGCCCCATCTAATTTTGCTTTAATCGAATTGTATTGCAGCATTACATTATCCAACTCTTTTGCTGTGCAACTTTGTTGTTTGTATAAATTGGTAAATCTTTCTACATCTTTTTGTGCATTTTTATAAGCTGCTTCAGCTTCAGCAATCATTGCTTCTGTTTGTGCTTTTTTAGCTCTAATTTCATCACTATTTATAGAAACCAATAACTGACCTTTCGATACATGCTCACCAACATTAACTTTAAGCATAGTAATTACACCCATTACTCTTGTGCTAATTGTTGCAGATTGAGAAGCCTCTACTCTACCACTAAAATGCAAGCTTCCATCTGTAAAACTTGTAGGTTTGGCTGTTGTAACTGCTATAGGTTTAGTTGTTTGAGCTACATCATTTTCTTTATTGTTTTTGGAAGAGCAAGCAATAAATGATATTGATGCAAAAACTACTGTAAATATTTTCGTGTTTTTTATTAAGTGTAAATTCATAATTAATTGTACTATTATTTAGTTGATGTTGTTAAAAAATGTAAGAATGCTGTATGTACATTAAGCATAAATATGTTTTGTGCTAAAGCAAATTTTTTTTGTGAAAGTTGAGAGGCTGCCATCATTACATCACTGGTTTTTGCAAGCCCTTGTTCGTATCTATTTTGTAAAATTCTTAAAGCCTCGTCTGCCTGTTTAATAGTTGTTTTATGAACATTTATGTTGGCTGTTGTTTCTTTAATTTCTTGTTTGCATTTTTCAATTTCAAAATTTGCTTGCTCTTTTTGTTGTGTTAATTGAGTAGTTAATTTATTTCTTTCTTGAGTTTGAACTATAATGGCATTTTTGGTGCTATTGCCTTTAAAAATATCCCAAGATAATTGTACACCAATCAAATAAGAGTTAGCGCTAAAAGCCAACATTCTGTTATCATTTAATTGAAAACTACCCAGTGCATTAAGCTTTGGTAAATAACTCATTTTAGAAGACTTAATTAATAAATCTGTTGCTTCAATAGCAGTTTGCATTGCCATAAAATCAGCACGTTTATTTATATCGTTTTGTTTTTCTACTTCTAATTGCACTATATTTTTTTCATCATCAACTGTATAAATTTTTCCTAAAGAATTGCCCATTAAAACACTTATAAAATCCGATGTAGTTTTAATTTCGCTTTTTACTTTTATCAAATTATATTCAACTGTAGCTTGTTCTATCTGTACATTTAAAACATCTGATTTTTGAATTAACCCTTGTTTAAAATAGTTTTCTGTAACCAACAGTACAGCTTCTATTGTTTGTTTTGCTTCTTCTAAAACAGTAATGCTTTTATAAAGTAATTGTAATTGCAAGTATGCTTTTTCTGCTTCAAAAGCAATGTATTCTTTGGTTCTTTCTTTCTTAAATTTATATAAATCAATTTGCTTGGCAGCCCCTTTGCGTTGGTACATTAAATCCATATTTAATAACGGTTGCTTTACTTCTAATTTTGTAGTAAAGTCTGATGTTGGTTTAGGGTTATTTAATAAATCTGGATTAAAATCAGACGTACTAATACTTTTTTGTTGAAGCTTAAATCCAAAAGCATTTAAGGGATTGTTGGTGTTAAAAACAGAATAAGTAAAGCCTACTTGTGGTAAAAAAATTGCATCAGTAAGTTTATAATTTGCAGTAGCTATTGCTTCATCTGCTTGAGCAATTTTAATAGTATTGTTATTAGCTAATGCAGCTTCTATTAACTGAGTTTTAGCTAAGTGTATTGTTGTTTCTTGGGCTAAAGATATTTTTTGAAAAAGTATCAATACAATTCCTACAATTAAAAATCTTTGTTTACTCATGAATTAATAATTTTTGGCGAAAGTATCTTCCAAGAAATACTTGTTTGGTAACTTTAGTTACTTAATAATTTTCTTTTGATATTTTTTTTAAAATGCTTGAAAGAGAAGCAGTATTATTATCTACTAAAAGGAAAAACAAGAGGATAAAACCTCTTCATAGCTTTAAAATATTTTACTTTGCTTAAAGTACTTTTTATCAAAAAAATATAAATAATTTACAATGACTATTGATGAAGCACAACAAAAAGTAGATAATTGGATTACAACTGTTGGAGTACGTTATTTTAATGAACTTACCAACTTAGGAGTTTTAATGGAAGAAGTGGGCGAACTTTCTCGTTTAATGGTAAGAATTTATGGTGAACAATCTTTTAAAGAAAGTGATAAAGGAAAAGAATTAGCCGATGAAATGGCAGATATTTTGTTTGTGCTTATTTGCTTAGCTAATCAAACAGGAGTTAATCTTACAGATGCTCTTGAAAAAAATTTAGAGAAAAAAAATAATAGAGATGCTGCTCGACATCAACACAATAAAAAGCTAAAATAGGCGTTTAGGTATTATTATAGCACTATAAATTTTTACATCCTATGATACTATTGTTTTCCATACCACAGTTTGTTGTTTTATATGGATCTGCATTTGTAATAGTTGTTCTATTGGGTATTATTCTTAGAGCTTTTTATTCTTCTTCGGTAAAATCTAAACTACACGAATATCAAAGAGAAATAGCAAAAAGTCATTCTAAAATTTTAAAATTAGAAGTAACAAACGAAAAACTACAACATCGTATAAACGAGTTAGAAACTAATTTAAAAAGACCAAGAATAGCTTAATATTTTGCAGGTGTGCCAGTTTTGGGTATTGCCTTTTTAATAAATTCCCTCAACTGATCGTTTGCAGTAATCAAATCTTCTTTACGCAAATACATCATGTGACCACTTCTAAAACCCTTCCAAGTCATTCTTTCTTTTAGTTTTCCTCCAGGATCCATTTGCCACATATTGTATTTGGCATTAAAATAATCGCAAGCACCATCATAATAACCAGATTGTACTAATAAATACAAGTAAGGATTTTCTGCCATAGCTAATCTTAGATTTTCGCCTGTTCTATCGTTGTTGTTATTCCAAGGATAAACAGGTCCAAACATATTATATTTTAAATCAGTTTTATACCCCAATTCTTCTCTTAAATACATATTTATTGCTGGTGTAAATGAATGTAACCAAGAATTTAGTTCTGCATTATAATCAGGTCTTTCGCCTGCATCTTTTCTATCAATTCCTTTGTAACGAGAGTCCAATCTTCCAATAGTGTAACCCTCGTCTCTTAATAATTCTTTCCAATAAAATGAAACAGGAATAACAAGGTTTTGTTGAAGTATTGCAGTTTCTGAAAGCCCAGAATAATAAGACATTCTTGATGCAATTTGCTTTTTTTCAGCATTACTCAATGTGTTGCCTTTTGCAAGTGCAGGTAATAATTGATTTACTGTAAAATCCTCTACCTCTGGTAAAAAAGCAGTTAAGTCTTTTTGTTGAAGTGCAGGTGCTAATTTTTTATGATACCATGCCGTTGCTGAGTAATAAGGAAGCATTAATGCTTGACCAATAGGACCATCTCGTTTTATTCCTAACTCTGTTGGCGAAACAAGAATTACACCATTCAAATACATCCATTGCGATTCTTGTAATGCCAATGCTAAACCAGAAACTCTTGTTGTTCCATAGCTTTCGCCAATTAAAAATTTAGGCGAAGCCCAACGATTTTTTCTTGTAACAAAAGTGCCTATCCATTCTGCCAAATACTTTATATCTTCATTTACACCAAAAAATTTTGTAGTAGGAATATCTTTACTAATAGTTCTTGAAAAACCTGTATTTACTGGATCTACATACACAATATCTGCAACATCTAAAATGGAATATGGATTATCTTTTAATCCATAAGGTTGTAGTGGATAGCCTTCATCATCAATATTTAAAATACGGGGTCCTGTATATCCTATTTCCATCCAAACTGAAGCAGTTCCTGGTCCTCCGTTAAAAGAAATAATTAATGGACGAGAAGTTTTATCTTTTACATCACTTCTTTCATAGTAAGTATAAAAAATACCAGCAATAGCTTTTCCATCTTCATCCCAAACAGGCAGAGTGCCAAAGTTTGCAGTATATGGCACTGGTTGACCTTTAATTATAATTTGATTCTTAATAGTCATAGAACTATCAGTTCTAACCATTTTATTAATTACTTCAGTTTTATTGCCTCCTGTTTGATTGGGCTGTGCTATAACTAATAAAGTAGAAAAGCAACCTGTGCATAGCAGAAGAAGTTTTTTCATAATACAGTAAGTTTTGAAATAAAAGATTAAAGTAAAAATATAAAGTAAATCAAAAAAAAATTAAATTATTTGATGAAGGGAAAAACAAGGGAAGAAAGACAAAAATTGAAAATTATTCTTCTTAGAATTTCTATTTATTAATAAGAAGAAGAAGAAATTAAATTGAACAAGAAAGAATGGTAATATCTATTGTATTTTCTCTTAAAAATAAAAGTCATTTTCTTGTTAGAAAGCCAATAAAAAAAGCCTTGAAAATTTTCAAGGCTTTTTTTGCGGACCGGACGGGTCGTATAAATCCACTAATTTTTAGCTGAAAATCAAA
>JAIXLB010000048.1 GCA_026931905.1 Chitinophagales bacterium | reverse complement strand
TGTCATCCTGAGCGAAGCGAAGGATCTGCTGATGGTTTGTACTCATGTCAGGCAGATTCTTCATTTCATTCAGAATGACAAACCATAATTTGTTTTGTTTTATTAGCAACTGTACAGCAAATTTTAAACAAATAGTTTATTAATTGCTAAAGCAATTTTTGTACGCTGTTATTCTGCTTTTCCATCTTTCTAATAATTCTTGTTGTGTCAATGCTTCATAAGCTTTCATTCTATTCAACCCTTCAGATTTCCATTTATTTTCGTCTTCAATATTTTTGTTTTTTATAGTTTCACATTCACTAAAAGTATAGTAGTAAGTAAAATAATTTATAGATTTCAATGCTTGATAATAACTACTGTTTTTGGTTAATACAAAACATTTATCATCTTCTAAACTTGTACCCCAGTATGCTAAAGTGGCTACTTTACAACTATCTGTAATTCTTAAACAACAATTTTGAAGTGTTTTATTATTCCCCATCTCTATGTTTTTTACAATATATATTGTACTATCTATTTCAAAACTTCTAACACCTGCTGCATTTACTTTTAAAACTTCTTTATAAGTAAATTTTTCGCCTCTTTTTTTTTGTTTAATATCAGCTACTTTTATTTCAATCATATCATTATTCTCACCCTGTAGGTTAATTTTAAATTCTCCTTCAAAATTGCCCATTATGGTGTTTATTTTTCCATAATAAATTTCAGCTTTTTGAGATTGAATATGGTTTAAAATAACAAACATCATAATACTAAGAAGTATTTGTACTTTATACTTTTTCATGATTTTTTGTACAACAAAGTTTTTATGAGTATTAGTAAAAATATCTGTTTTCTTAAAAGGAATTACAGGTGTTTTTAAAAATACCTGCTGGTGGGTATTATAAATTAAAAGATTAGTGCATAGTTTTACTTATAGAATGTAGTAGTTGCTATATTCTAATTAATAACATTTAAACCCACGATTATGAAATCAAAATTGTTGATTTTAGCCATGTATTCAATTACGTTGGCATTTGTATTTTCATCTTGTAAAAAAGGTGGCGATACGCAATATGTATGTACTACATGCAACAGTACACCAGAAGGTTTGGCAGCAAACGATAATCTTGCAAAAGGTATTTATAAAGGAGTTGTTATAGGGTCGAGTGGCACCATAAAGTTTGATGTAAACAATGCAGGAAACACCATTACAGCTACATTAACAATTGATGGACAAACTGCAACACTAATCTCACAAGTATCTGTACCACCAACTGGTACTTATATGTCTCCATTTTTTGGCACATTAAATGGGCAGCCTGTATCAGTAACCTTTTCTGTAAATTTTGATGGAACATCACCCACCATTACTACATCAAATATTCCAGGACATCCCAATGCAGTTTTTGTAATTGCTAAAGAAACATCAACTGCTTTAGTAAGATGCTTTGAAGGAACATATTCTACCAATAAACCAGAAAATGGAACTTTTAATATTGTAGTATCTACCACTTTAAAAGGTTGGAAAGGAAAAGCAAGAGAAACTGGTGCTTCTTCCACATCTGATATTGATGGCACTTATGCAAACAATATTTTGTATTATGGTACTGGTACAA
Source organism: Chitinophagales bacterium (assembly GCA_026931905.1). Classification (GTDB taxonomy): domain Bacteria; phylum Bacteroidota; class Bacteroidia; order Chitinophagales; family Chitinophagaceae; genus UBA1930. The sequence goes on along the minus strand of JAIXLB010000048.1, from coordinate 2,567 downwards.
CTACTCCAATAGCAACTATTAATGGCGATACTTTTTCAGGTTCTTTTTTTGATGGAAGCTATACTGTAACAGTAAATGGACAAAGAAAAGGTTAAATATTTTGCTATTTTATTTTTAAATACCTCTTACTTTTTAAAGAGGTATTTTTTTTTAGATTTTTGTAAAGATTGAAAAATAAGAAGAGAGAAAATGCAACTTTTAGTGTCTGTATGATTATTAAATAAACAACTACATTTTATTCATTAAATCCTTAACCTTTTTTTATGCATAAAAGTGCATACTTACATCGTTATAATTGTAATTTTCAACATTCAAAGAATAATTCAATAAAAAAATTAAGTTTGTATGAATAATTCATTGGCAATGGAACAACATTTTGAAAGAAATAAAAATATTAAGGCAAGTGCTATTACTGTTTTTGTTAGTATTATGCTTTTCTTAATTTTCTTTTATATAAGATGGGGGTTGCCTGTTATAGAAAAACCTTTATTATCAGAAGGCATAGAAGTAAACATTGGAAATAGTGATGTAGGTAGTGGCGATGTACAACCTTTAGTACAAGGAGAACCAGGACCAGAATCCAATCCAAATTCAGAGCCTTCCTCTCCTACAAATGTTACTCCTGTTACATCTGAAAGTACAGAAAGTGATGAAACAGATGCAACACCTACACATACCAACACAACCAAAAAAGATGTAAAACCTACTACTGTTACCTCTACAGTTCCTAAGCCTAAAACTGTGATGCCTAAATATAGTGGAGGCTCTGGAAATGGTGGCAATAGCAAAGATAATTTTAATGATAGTAGAAGTGAGGGCAATGATGCATCTGGCGTTGGTGATAAAGGAAAACCTTGGGGAAGTATTGATGGAACAGTATATGATGGACCAGGTGGTACAAAAGTAAAAGGATTGGGTAATAGAAGAATTACACGTTTTCCTACATTTACAGATGATTTTTCTGAGAATGCAAAAGTTGCTGTAAACATTATTGTAGATAAAAATGGAAATGTAACGTATGCAGCAGTTAATCCTAATGGCACAAGCACTGCCAACAAACAAACAAGAGCTGTTGCAGAAAAAAGAGCTAAAGAAATAAAATTTGAAGCTACAGGACAAGAACAAAGAGGTACTATTATTTTGGATATGAGAGTTACGGGTTAGCAATTAATTTTGTATTTTTTATTGTATGAATTATCAGCAGGCTTTAGATTATCTTTTTACACAATTACCTATGTTTAGTAAGTTAGGTAGTAAAGCCTATAAAGCAGATTTATCTAATACTATTTTACTCTGCAACAAGCTACATAATCCTCAACTACAATTTCCTACTGTACATATTGCAGGTACAAATGGCAAAGGCTCAGTTAGTCATACATTAGCAGCAATTTTACAAACTGCAGGATATAAAACTGGCTTATATACATCGCCACATTTAAAAGATTTTAGAGAAAGAATTAAGATTAATGGAGTAATGTGCTCTAAAGATTTTGTTGTACAGTTTACCAATACAATGAAAAATTTTATTGAACAACATCACCCTTCGTTTTTTGAAATAACGGTAGCAATGGCTTTTGAATATTTTGCTCAGGAAAAAGTAGATATTGCAATTATTGAAACAGGACTTGGAGGAAGATTAGATAGCACAAATATTATTACTCCTCAACTTTCTGTTATAACAAATATAAGTTTAGACCACATACAAATTCTTGGTGAAACCCTTGAACTAATTGCTTCCGAAAAAGCAGGTATTATAAAACAAAATACTCCTGTAGTAATTGGAGAAACTTTGCCTGAAACAAAAAATGTTTTTGAACAAAAAGCTAATACAGTAAATGCACCTATTGTTTTTGCAGAGCAAGAAAATAAAGTAATAAACTTTTTTTACAATCATGAATTATTAGCAATAGAAATTGAAAATAATTTCAACAAACAAAGAACAAAATATAATTTAGACCTAACAGGCATTTATCAAACAAAAAATATTATTACAGTTTTAAGTGCTGTTCATCAACTACAAAAAATTGGTTGGAAAATTAATGAAGAACACCTACATCAAGCATTGCAAAATGTAAAAAAAATAACTGGCTTACAAGGAAGATGGCAGTTGCTAAAAACCTCCCCTACTGTTATTGCAGATGTTGCACACAATGAAGCTGGCATAAAGCAAGTTTTGCATCAATTAAAAAATATTTCTTACAAGCATTTACATATTGTGGTAGGTATGGTAAAAGATAAAGATGTAAATAAAGTACTTGGCTTGTTGCCACAACAGGCAACCTATTATTTTACACAAGCTCAAATTCCAAGAGCACTGCCTATGCAAGAATTGCAAAAATTAGCCCACACTAAAAACTTAATAGGTAATAATTTTGAAAATGTAAATAGGGCTATAGATGCTGCAACAAATTCTGCACAAAAAAACGATTTGATTCTTGCAATAGGAAGTGTGTTTTTGATTGGTGAAATTGAAATTTTATAACCATTCAGTACATATTAAGATAATAATCTATTAACCAAATCGGGTAATTTTTTAAAAATTATATTATTTTTATATTGTACAATAA
>JAIXLB010000041.1:15124-33743 GCA_026931905.1 Chitinophagales bacterium | reverse complement strand
TCATAAACCTCTGTTTTAAAATACAAATAATTGTCTTTTAAAACAAAGTTAAAACACATCAAAATCTAAAAAATACCCACTAACACTTATTTTTTATTTTATAGAAAAGCTTATTTCTTTTTCTTACAAATATTTTTTTAATTGCTGTTGCAACTTTTTCATTCCTTCTACAGCAGTAGTTTTTATTATAGTAAGATGAGGCACAGAAGACAAACTAAATTCACCTGGGTCAATTAAAAATTTAGGTACATGATGGGGCACTTCATGAATAAGATTGGCAGCAGGATATACATTTAAAGATGTTCCTATAATTATAAAAATAGCTGCTTCCTGTGCCAGTAAAATTGCATTTTCCATCTCAGGCACAGGCTCTCCAAACCAAACAATATGAGGACGTATTTGTGAACCTAATGCACAAGTATCGCCTTGTTTTATTTCCCAACTTTTTAAATCATAAATTAAATCAGCATTGGCAGTGCTTCTTCCTTTCATAATTTCTCCATGCAAATGCAACACTTTTTTACTGCCTGCTCTTTCATGCAAGTCATCTATATTTTGAGTTATTACTTGTACATCAAAATCTTTTGCTAAGGCTGCCACCATTTTATGTGCTTCATTGGGCTGTGCTTGCATTATTTGTTTCCGGCGTTGATTGTAAAAATCCAAAACCAAAGCTTCATTTTTTATCCATGCGTTATAAGTGGCTACATCTTCTACATTATATTGCTCCCACAAACCTCCAGTATCTCTAAAAGTTTGTATACCACTTTCAGCACTCATACCTGCCCCACTAAAAACAACTAACTTTTTTTTATTCATTTTTATCAAGAAAACTTTTAGTTGAAAAACTATTTCACTGCTTCAAAATGCCTTGTAATACGTTTAAATTTCCATCAAAATTGCGTTCTATTTTTAGCCCTAAAATATTTGCTATTAATGGATAAATATTTACATTTTCAAAAGAAGGAATGTTGGTAGAAGTTTTAAATGCAGGACCCCATGCTATAAATGTAGCTTTCATTTCGGGTACTTTATAACTATCAAAACCATGCTTGCCAATAGAGGGTTTACGTTCTGAATTTACTAATAATTTTGTGCTATTGGGCACTAAAATAATATCACCTATTTTTCGTGTTGTATCATCGTAGCTGCTGTAGTGTAAATTTTTAGGAAAATCTTTTGCTAAATAAACATTGTAATCATTTTTTTCTTTTTGCAACCTTTCATACAAAGGCAAAATATCTACTTCATTTAATGCTGTAATTCTTGCAAATGTGTTGCTATTTACCACTTTAAATTTTGTTGCATCAATTACAGGCATGGGTATATAATCTTTTTCTTCTACACCAATCATTCCATGATCAGATACAAACACAAAATTGATAGGTAAATTCAAAGGTTTTAATTCATCAACCAAAGTTTTTATAGCAGCATCAATAACATGTACAGCATTATTGGTTTGGTTACTTTCTGGTCCATATTTATGCCCATTATGATCTACTTCAGGAAAATATAAAGTAATAAAATGTGGGCGTATTTCTTCGGGCAAACTAAGCCAATCTTTTATAATTCTTGCTTTATCATTTCCTGAAAATTGTTCATGATAAGAGTACCAGTAAGTTGGTCTTGTACCACCTGCATCACTTTCTGAACCAACCCAAAAAAGGCTTGCAGCAAGCATTCCCTGTGTTTCTGCTAATCCCCAAAGTGGCAATCCTCCATACCAACTTCCATCTTTAATAGATTCTTTTCCTATCACATACATTTCATCTCTTTTAGGATCGTAAAAAACATTATCTACCAAACCATGATGTGCAGGATACAACCCTGTAACAATACTATAATGATTAGGAAAAGTAATTGATGGATAGGAAGGATACATGCCTTGCTTTGCCCAAATATTTTTTGTAGCAATTTCTTCTAAGCTTTTTGCATTGTATTTTTCAATATAATCATAACGAAAGCCATCGGCTGAAATCAAAATCACATAAGGCTTTTGATAAGTTGATGCAGCATTTTTTCTGTTAGCAACAATATGCTGTGTGGTATCAGCTTCTTTTTTTTGTGCCTGTATTGAAGTACATAAAAAAAGTAAAATAATTAAACTGTATTTTTTCATCTTTTGTTGTATTTAAAATTATTGTTGTTCTATTAATACAATTCCTTCTTTCGCAAAATTTATTTTATGTTGTTTATATAAAGCACCAAGTGTCATTTTAAAAGTTTTTTTACTCATACCAAAAAATTGATACACTTCTTCTGGTTCACTTTTATCATGATAAGGCAAATAGCCATTGTTTTCTTGTAGTAATCTTAATATTTTTTCTGCTTCATCTTCTGTTTTTTTATAACCTGCTTTACCTAATACAATATCTATTTTATTATCTTCTCTAATAGTTTGTACAAAACCTTTTAGCTTATCTCCTTGTTCAAGGTTTTGAAATATTTGATTATTATGAATTAAACCCAAATGCACATTGTTAATGATACAGCTATACCCAATTTCTGTTTGCCTGTAAATTACAATATCCACTTCTTGTTTTTCATGTACCGTTAATTGCTCATTGTTTACATATCTTTCTATTTTTTCAGAAGCTGCTACCCTACCTGTTTGTGCATCTAAATATATTTTTACCAAATACCAACCGCCTTTATACATACCCATTTTTTGTTGCGATTTTGCCACAAATAAATCTTTCATTAAACCCCAATCTAAAAATGCACCAGCAGGCATAACACTTACGCATTGCATTAATACAATATCGCCTACAACACCTTTTGGTTGTTGAGTTGTAGCAATTAATCTATTATCACTATCATGATAAATAAATACATTAACCTCATCGCCTATGGTTGCATTTTTAGGAGCAAAACGTTTGGGTAAAAGAATACCTTCTGCTCCATCGTCTAAATAAAAACCAAAATCTACTTTTCTATTTATTACAAGTGTATTAAACTGCCCTACCTGAATCATACATTAAATTATTAACAGCGAAGTTAGGCAGAACAAAAGTTAATTTTTCATGTAATTATTAAGCACACTTCTAAAGAAATTTTTACATTTGATACTACTTAAAAATCAAAAATCATGAACGAACAATATTTATCAAACACCATAAAACTTTTTGAATACTATAAAACTTTAGGCGAAAAAACTATTGATCAACTAAAAGAAGAAAATTTGTTTTGGCAATACAATGAAAACAGCAACAGCATTGCAATTATTGTAAAACATTTGTGGGGTAATATGCTTTCTCGCTGGACAAATTTTTTAACAACAGACGGAGAAAAAGAATGGCGAAAAAGAGATGAAGAATTTGAAAATAATTTTACTTCTAAAAACGAATTATTAGAAAAATGGAACGAAGGCTGGCAGTGCTTATTGAGTACGCTAAAAAATTTATCTGTAAATGATTTGGATAAAACCGTGTACATAAGAAATCAAGGGCACCTTGTTACAGATGCTATTAATAGGCAGTTGGCACATTATGCCTCTCACATTGGGCAAATAATTTTTATTGGCAAAATGATTAAAAATAATGAGTGGCAAACTTTATCTATACCAAAAGGAAGTTCAGCAAAATTTAATCAAGAAAAATTTGCACAGCCTAAACACAATGAACATTTTACTGATGAAACTTTACAAAAAAACAAATCCTAATTTTTTGTAGAACAAACAAAAAACTCATCTACCAATAAGCAAATGAGTTTTAAAAAATATTTAGAGTAATTTTTTATTTTATGTATTTCATAATTTCATCACTATCAGCTCTTACATTACTGGCAAAATGAGCAATTAATTTACCTTTTTCATTAATTAAAAATTTATTAAAATTCCATTTTATAGCCACATCCATTACACCATTTTCAGCTTTATTACAAAGCCACTTATAAACAGGTGCAGCATTTTCTCCTTTTACTTCTACCTTAGTCGCTAAAGGAAAAGTTACCCCATAGCGTGTTTTACAAAAAGTATTTATATCCTCATTACTGGCTGCTTCCTGATTGCCAAATTGATTGCAAGGAAATCCTACAATTACTAATTTATCTTGATAAAGCGAATACAAATTTTGCAACTCTGCATATTGATATGTAAACTGACATTCAGAAGCTGTATTGACAATAAGAATTTTTTTACCTTTAAATTTCGAAAAATTAATCATACCGCCATCAATACTTTCTACCTTAAAAGCATAAATTGTTTTATACTTTATTAGTGTAAAAGACGAAACTGCAATAATGAATACAAGTAAAAAAGAATAGTAAATTTTTCTTCTCATAATGCTTGTTTTGGTAGGTTTAAAGATAAAAAATACAAAAACATAAAAAACCAAATTATAGATATGTATTCTATTTTTCAAAAAAATTGTCTAATTGGGTTATCTTAATTTTTTAAAAACAACAAGAAATAAAAAGTTGTTCAAGCATTTTGCGTTTAAGTTTTAAGCCTTATATATCTAATCATTTGTTACTTTTGCAGCCTTATAAAAAATTACTGAATAGAAGTATGATTAATATTAGTTTTCCTGATGGTGCTGTAAGACAATATGAAAGTGGTGTATCAGCAATGGATATTGCCAAAAGTATTAGTGAAGGTTTGGCACGCAAAGTTTTAGTAGCTGGAGTAAATGATGAAGTTTGGGATTTATCAAGACCCATAACACAAGATAGCAGTTTAAAATTATTTACATGGAATGATGCCGAAGGAAAAAATACCTTTTGGCATTCATCTGCACACTTAATGGCAGAAGCCATTGAAGCAAAATTTCCTGGTGTAAAATTTTGGGTTGGGCCTCCATTAGAACATGGATTTTATTATGATATTGATTTAGGCGATAACAAAATAACTGAAGAAGATTTAGCAGAGTTGGAAAAAAAGATGAATGAATTAGCTAAACAAAATAATGCTTATATACGCACAGAAAAAGCAAAAGCAGATGCCATTCAATATTTTACAACTAAAGGAGATGAATACAAATTAGACCTACTTCAAAATTTAGAAGATGGCAATATTACCTTTTACACACAAGGCAATTTTACTGATTTGTGCCGAGGTCCTCATATTCCAAACACAGGATTTATTAAAGCAATAAAACTTTTAAATATTGCAGGTGCTTATTGGAAAGGCGATGAAAAAAACAAACAACTTACCCGTATTTATGGTATCACTTTTCCTGTACAAAAAGAGTTAGATGAATACCTAAACATGTTGGAAGAAGCTAAAAAAAGAGACCATAGGAAATTGGGTAAAGAATTAAGCATTTACACCATGAATGATGATATTGGACAAGGTTTAATTTTATGGATGCCCAATGGTACAGTTATTATAGAAGAATTAGAAAAATTAGCCAAACAAACAGAAGAAGATGCAGGCTACAAAAGAGTTGTAACACCTCATATAGCTAAAGAAAATTTGTACTTAACCAGTGGGCATTTGCCTTATTATGCAGATAGTATGTTTGCTCCAATGGAAATGGATGGAGAAAAATATTATTTAAAAGCTATGAACTGTCCTCACCATCATAAAATTTTTGATGCAGAGCCTAAGAGTTACAGAGATATGCCCTATAAAATTGCAGAATATGGCACTTGTTACAGATACGAACAAAGTGGCGAATTATTTGGTTTAATGAGGGTACGTTGCTTACACATGAATGATGCACATATTTATTGTACAAAAGAACAATTTGCTCAAGAATTTAAAGCAGTAAACGATTTATACCTAAAATATTTTAAAATTTTTGGCATAGAAAAATATGTGATGCGTTTAAGCTTGCACGACCCCGAAAAATTAGGACAGAAATATGTAAATGAGCCTGAGCTTTGGTTAGAAACTGAAGATATGGTTCGTCAAGTATTGATTGAAGCTAATATTCCTTTTGTAGAAGTAAAAGGAGAAGGTGCATTTTACGGACCAAAAATAGATGTTCAAATTTGGAGTGCTATTGGCAGAGAATTTACTTTAGCTACCAACCAAGTGGACTTTGCACAACCTCGTAGTTTTAAACTTTCATTTACCAACCAAAATAATGAACCCGAAATTCCTTTAATCATTCATCGTGCACCTTTAGGCACACATGAACGTTTTATAGGATTTTTATTGGAACATTATGCAGGAAAATTTCCTGTATGGTTAGCACCTTTGCAAGTAAAAATTTTACCTATTAGCGATAAATTTTTAGACTATGCCCACACAATAAAACAAACATTGCGTAAAGCTAGTGTAAGAGTAGAAATTGATGAAAGACAAGAAAAAATTGGCAAAAAAATTCGTGAAGCAGAATTAGCCCGTGTACCATACATGCTTGTTGTAGGCGAAAAAGAAGCAGCAGAAAATAAACTTTCTGTACGCCGTCAAGGAAAAGGCGATGCAGGGCAAATAGCTGTTGATGAATTTGTGCAAAATATTGTAGAAGAAATTTCAGAAAGAAAACCATTAGAATAAAAAAAACTTATAACTTTATTTTTTTTAACCCATAAATATTATTTAACCAAACAAAAATTAATGGCATTACCATTTAAAGGAAACTCAGGAGGCGGAAGATTTAACCCTCGTTTTAACAGAAATCAAGAACCAGAACATCGTATTAATGAAAGAATAAGAGTACCTAAAGTACGATTAGTAGGAGACAATGTAGAAGTAGGTATTTACAATACACAAGAAGCTTTAAAAATTGCCCAAGATTTAGAATTGGATTTAGTAGAAATTTCTCCACAAGCAGACCCACCTGTTTGTAAAGCTATTGACTACAAAAAATTCTTGTACGAGAAGAAGAAGAAAGAAAAAGAAATGAAAGCTAATGCCAAGCAAAGCGAAGTAAAAGAAGTACGTTTTACACCAGAAACAGACGAACATGACTTTGCTTTTAAAGCCAAACATGCAGAAGGCTTTTTAAAAGATGGCAATAAAGTAAAAGCTTATGTACAATTTAAAGGACGTGCCATTATGTTTAAAGAAAGAGGAGAATTGGTGCTACTAAAATTTGCAGAACGCTTAACAGAATTTGGACAACCCGAAGCATTACCAAAATTAGAAGGTAAAAGAATGTTTTTATTGCTTACACCTAAAACCAGCAAAAAGAAAAAAGAAGAAAAGAGTTAAGATAGTTTCAAATAAAACAAGTTACCATTCAAAGTGTACAGAAAATAATTTTACCTACATTTTGAATGGTATTTTTTTATAGCCAAAAGGCAATCTACAAACACAAAAATTGATAGTACATTAATTACTGATGATGATATTTTTCGTTGCGTAAAATAGTACAAGCTCTGTACAACTGTTCAGCTACAATTAAGCGTACAAGCATGTGTGGAAAAACCAAATGTGATAAGCTCCAAGCAGCATTGGCTCTTTTAAAAACTACATCATCAACACCAAAAGCCCCTCCAATTAAAAACACTATTTGCTTAACACTTGCATTGGCTTGTAGTTGTAAAAAATGAGCAAGTTGAGGTGATGAAAATTGTTTTCCTCTTTCATCTAATAAAACCAAAAAATCATCTTTATCTAACAATGATAAAATGTTTTCCGCTTCTGCTTTTTTCAAAATTTTTTCTGAAATAGAAGCTGCATTTTTAGGAGAGGGTATTATTTTCCATTCAACAGAAAAATACTTATTCAATCGTGCTGTAAACTCTTCAACACCAGCTTTTACATAGCTTTCATGCTGTTTTCCTATGCTCCATAAATGTATTTTCATGTAAAAAATGGCTGTTAAAATTTAATCGGTTTTTCGTAATGTAAACCCTACTGTTTTTATGCCTATGTCATCAATTTTTACAGGACTACTTCTTGTTAATGTTTTTGTATTATTGGGAAATAAATCGTCCATCATTTTTTCTAATGGTTTTGTTTTTCCCGAACGCGTTCTTACAGTATTTAATTGAAACGAAGGTCTTAAATCTATAGGATAGGGCGAAAAAATAACTTTTAAAAACTCCTTACCCGAAATAGAAGTTTCATCTGTCGTAAAAGTTAATGTTTTTTCTTGCCCCTGCCTTAAAGAATAATCAGCATCATAAGCATTTTCCAAAGTATCTGGTACTAAAACTTTTACTTCATTATTAGGCAGTAAATCTAAAATAGTATAGTACAAAACTCCATCATAATTACTTTTTATTTTCAGTTTAAAACTATCCTGCGGATAAAAAATCATTTCATTGCTGTCTTCCATTTTTACCAAAGGAATTATAGTAACATTTACAAATGCTGCAAGGCTGCCACCATCTTCCATTTTACGCAAATATTTTACCCTCATTCCTTTTTTTATACTTTCCAACATTTCATCTAAATCATTCAACGAAAGAGAATCCTTTGTAGCAACTTCTGTTGAATATCTTACACTATCATTTTTTTCTATTAACTGTAAAATATATTGATTGTTTTTGTTTTCAATATTTATAGTGTAATCGGGGTTTTTATTTTCTGTTAAGAAAGACTGAGGTTGTAAAAAATGACTTAACTGTGTTTCAATTTTATTTCCTTTAGTATTATTTTTTATAAGATAAGAAGCAGATACAGCACCATATTGCAACGATTCTATTTTTACTTCATAATTATTTTTAGGCAACAGTTTTTTATCAGCCACACAAATACTTTGAAAACTACCTGCTTGTTGCACTACAGCTTTGCAATACAACTCATTTGTCCCTAATAAATAAACATTTAATGCAGTACCTGTACTAACATTATTATAAGCTCCTCTTTGAATAATAAATGTAGTATCATTAAAATTATTTTTTGCATTGTTGAATCGCATTTCAACCGCAATTACTTCTTTTAAAGGAATATATTGATTGCTGAAAATTTTTAATGAAGCATCTCCTTCAAACATTGGAATTTGTGTGGGTTCATCTGCCTGTACAGCAGCTTTTACTTTTTCAAACAATAATTTATAATTACTATTGGCAGGTAAATTTGTTATAGCTTGTGCAAAATAATAAGACAATGATCCTACCCCCTTGCCTTTTTTATCTGTAGTTTCTCTATTGGGTTGGTTAGGGCTGCTACCACTAAATACAACTAGGCTTCCCATACTTCCTTTTAGTTTATCAAAAAAACCTTTATCGGCAGTTGAATTATTTAAATCTAAATTAGTTGTAGGCTTGTAATTATTATTTTGTAAAGGTTCTGGTACACCACGAACAATGCCTGCACTTCTTGTTGCTGTTCCAGAATGGCAAGCATCTAAAACCACTACAACACTTCCTTTAGTTCCTACTTTTTTTCTTATATTGGTTAATTTTTCAGAAAGCAAATCATCTCTAAAATGTTTTTCTCCATGATAATCTACCTCATCCCAAACTCCTTTTGCATCATAAGGAATTAAGGCTTCATCATAGCCATCTGCTTCATCTAAATAACCATCATTAGGATCATCTTGTATTTGTTGCCCATGACCAGAAAAATGAAAATAAACAATATCACCCGCCATGGCTTTATCAGCCAATTTATTTAAAGCAGTAATCATTCCATTTTTGGTGGCTTTTTCATTTACCAAAGTGGCAATATTTTTTTCTTCAAATCCGTTTTTTATTAACGCCTCTTTTATATACATTAAATCTCTTTCAGAACTTAAATTTTTCCAATTTCGTTGTTCAGGAGGATATTTACCCACTGCAACAATGAGCGCTATTTTTTTTTGAGCAAATAAACTTTCAGAAAAAAATAAAAAAATAAAAAATAAAAATGTTGTTAAGCGTAGCATATCAAAGCATTTTATTACAATTTCAAATGTACTTTAAATAAGTTATTTTTCTGTTTAAGTTTTTATAAAAAACGAATTATTACAAAGCTATTATAAACCTTTAATTTTGTTTAAACGACCTTGTAGTACAATGGATAGTACAAAAGTTTCCGAAGCTTTTGATTCAGGTTCGATTCCTGACAAGGTCGCCAATTATTTTGTATAAAAAATGGGCAACTGTTTTAAGTTTTTTACAAATGGTTTTCTAATACTGTAAATAGTTGCTATTTTGCCCCTCTTTAAACAAACTTTCTGCTATGAATAAGAAACATTTTCTTACACTACTTGCTTTTATTTTTATTAGTGCTTCATTAATAGCACAGGATAAAGCTAATTATCGTTTGGCTTCAAAATTTTCGCCCAAAAAATTGGATAAAATTATTTATTCCTTAAATGTAGATGCACATTGGTTAAAAAATGGCAATCGTTTTTGGTATGAATACGAAACCAATGAAGGGAAAAAATGGTACATAGTTGATGCCGCCAAAGGAGAAAAAAAATTACTTTTCGACAACGATAAAATGGCTGCCGAAATAACTAAAGTTGTAAAAGACCCTTTTGATGCACAGCACTTAGGAATGGAAAATATAAAATTTACAGAAGATGAAAACAAAATACGTTTTGAAGTAAAAAGTACTGAAGAAATTGAGAAAAAAGATACTACAGCAAAAGCAAAAAAGAAAGATAAAAAAGATGTAAAGCCTACCAAAGAAAAGAAAGTGTATTACTTTGAATACAACATAAACACAGAACAATTAACAGAACTGGTTGATTTTAAAAAACCAAAAAGCAAACCATTTTGGGCAAACATTGCTCCCGATAGTAGTATGATTGTTTTTGGTAAATATTACAACCTTTACTACATGGATAAAGAAAATTATTTAAAAGCAATTGAAGATGATGAAGACAGTACTATTGTAGAACACAAACTTACACAAGATGGAGAAGAAAATTTTTCTTACTATGAAAGTACCCCATATAGTGGCTCAGGAGAAGATAATGTAGAAAAAGAAAAAAATAAAGATAAACGCAAACCCGTTTTTGTTTTATGGAGTGCCGATAGTAAATATTTTACTCTTACAAAAACCGATGTAAGAAAAGTAAAAGATTTGTGGGTTATTAATAGTATTGGAGATCCACGCCCTACCATAGAAACTTATAAATACTGGATGCCTGGAGAAAAAGAAAGTCCTATAGAACATTTAATATTATTTAATACCACTACTAAACAAAGCAAAGAAATTAATGTAAGTAGTTTTAAAGACCAAGATGTAAATATTTGGAGTGCTCCCAATTTAACTGCTCAAAGAGACGATGCTTTTCGCCCTTTTCTTTGGTTAGGCACTAACACTGAATTTTATTTTAACAGAACAAGCAGAGATTTAAAAAGAATAGACCAATGCCTATACGATATTAAAGCAGATTCAGTAAAAGTATTGATACAAGAGCGTTTAAACACCTATGTAGAAGTAAGAAGACCAGGATTGATAAATAATGGAACTGAAATTATTGAATGGAGTGAACGTGATGGTTGGGGACATTTTTATTTATATGATAATAACGGAAAACTAAAAAATCAAATTACAAGCGGAGCTTTTCATTGCGAAGACATAGTAAAGGTTGATGATAAAAAAAGAGTACTCTATTTTACTGCCAATGCAAAAGAAAAAAATGAAAACCCCTATTACCAACATTTATACAAAATAAATTTTGATGGCACAGGTTTAAAATTATTGAACGAAGGAGATTATGACCATCAAGTTAGTATGAATGATAACAAAGCATTTTTTGTAAACAACGCTTCAAGAGTAAATACTACACCAAAAGCTACATTGTACAATACAGAAGGCAAAAAAATAATGGATTTAGAAACAGCAGATTTAAGCTCATTATTTGCCACAGGTTATAAATTTCCAGAAACATTTAAAGTAAAAGCAGATGATGGCATAACAGATTTGTATGGCGTAATGTACAAGCCTTTTGATTTTGACAGCACCAAAAAATATCCTTTAATAGAATACGTTTATCCAGGACCACAAACAGAAGCTGTAAATACAAGTTTTAGCAGAGGCATGGATAGAGTAGATAGATTGGCTCAATTAGGTTTTATTGTTGTAACTATTGGCAACAGAGGGGGGCATCCTTCAAGAAGTAAATGGTATCACAATTATGGATATGGCAATTTAAGAGATTATGGTTTAGCAGATAAAAAAACTGCTGCAGAACAATTAGCAGATCGTTTTTCTTTTATTGATATAGAAAGAGTTGGTATTCATGGACACAGTGGTGGTGGATTTATGAGTACTGCTGCTATGTTGGTTTATCCAGATTTTTTTAAAGTAGCAGTAAGCAATGCAGGCAATCACGATAACAGTATGTACAATCGTTGGTGGAGCGAAAAACATCATGGCGTAAAAGAAATCATCAGCGATAAAAACGATACTACATTTGTTTACAGCATTGACAAAAACCCTGATGTAGCTAAAAACTTAAAAGGAAGATTATTATTAATTCATGGGGAAATTGATAACAACGTTCATCCTGCAAATACCATAAGAGTTGTAAATGCTTTAATAAAAGCCAACAAGCGTTTTGATATGTTATTGTTGCCTACACAACGTCATGGATTTGGTAATATGACAGAATATTGGTTCTGGAAAACTGCAGATTATTTTACTTATTGGTTAATGGGCGATAAAACTGAAAGACCTGTTGATATTGAAGAAATAAACAGAGAAATAGAAAGAAAAAAATAAGCAATTCAAAATAATATTTCTTACAAAGGCTATCTTTTAAAACAAGGTAGCCTTTTTTTATAAAAAATAAGCCCTAATACATAAAACAGAAACTTATAAACTTATTTTTGCTACAACTCAATTTATTGTAAAGAAAGTCATGTTAGTATTTAATAAAAAAGTGGTAGTAATAACAGGAGGTTCAGAAGGAATTGGAAAAGCTTTAGTAGAAGCATTTTTACACATGGGAGCAAAGGTTGCTACTTGTGGAAGAAATTTTGATAAACTATATCAACTGCAATCACAACATGCAGGCAGCCCTTTATTGATACACACTACAGATGTAAGCAATGAACAAGAAGCTGAAAATTTCATTAAAACTACTGTAAAAAATTTTGGCACTATTGATATACTTATTAATAATGCAGGTGTTTCTATGCGTTCTTTATTTGAAAATGTTTCAATAGATGCTTTGAAAAAAGTAATGGACACTAATTTTTGGGGTACTGTTCATTGTACAAAATATGCACTACCTTACATTTTAAAAAGCGAAGGAACTATTGTTGGCGTTTCATCTATTGCAGGTTTTAGAGGCTTACCTGGAAGAACAGGTTATTCAGCATCTAAGTTTGCTATGAATGGTTTTTTAGAAGCATTAAGAACCGAATTATTAAACGATAATGTAAATGTAATGTGGGTTTGCCCAGGCTTTACTGCATCAAACATTAGAAAAGCAGCTTTAAATTATAAAGGAGAAGCTCATGGCGAAACATCAATGGATGAAGGCAAAATGATGACTGCCGAAGAAACTGCACAACACATTATTAAAGCAATAGAAAAAAGAAAACGTACTTTAGTTTTAACAAGCACTGGCAAAAAAACAGTTTTCTTAAACAAACTTTTTCCTTCGTTAGCAGATAAATTTACTTATAAATATTTTTTCAAAAACAACCAATTAATTAAATAACAAAAGCACTTTCATCGTTTCATAAATATGCCTTTATTAACTTTTACTTCAGATATTGGACAACAAGATTTTGTTGTAGGAGCTGTAAAGGGGCAACTTCATACTGCAATACCCAATTTAACTATTGCAGATATTACACATTTTTTGCCTCAGGATAATTTTGCTCATGCAACCTATATTTTAAAAAATGCTTTTAAATATTACCCTGACAATACTTTTCATTTTATTTTATTAAATGTTTTTGAAGCAGATTCTTTGCACTTTGTAGTTAGTAAATACAACAAACAATTTATTATTTGCCCTAATCATGGAATTTTGAGTATGATAGCAGATGGCATACCTGAATCAAGTGTTGTATTGCCTGTAATAAATGCCAATAATATTATTCAAATAACAGAACAGGTAATTACTGCTTTAGCAAAAATTATTGCCACCAACTCCTTAGAAGTCATTGGTACAAAGGGTTTGAGCATTGTTGAAAAAACATTAATGACACCAACTATTGGTGAGAATTGGATAGAAGGACAAATTTTATTTATTGATAATTTTGAAAATGCTGTTGTAAACATTACACAAGAATTATTTGAAAACGAAAGAAAAAACAGAAAGTTTAAAATTGTTTTTAAACGAAATGAAGTTGTAACAAAAATTAGTAAAAACTATTCATCTGTTTCAGAAAGCCATTACCTTGTTTGGTTCAATGCAGCAGGTTATTTAGAATTAGCCATTAATAAAGGTGCAGCAGCTTCTTTATTTGGTTTAGAAACTTTTAAAGAAAAAATTCAAAAAGAAGGTTTAATGGCTCAAAACAAATGGTTTTATAGAACTGTAAGAATTTTATTTGAATAACCATTTTCAACAAACTTGCATATTTCAATTAACAATATCCTTTTCATTCAAACTCTTTCAAAATACTATCTTTGCACATTATGAAAACAAAGAATAGTGTAGCATTTCATACCTTAGGTTGTAAATTAAATTATGCAGAAACCTCTACCCTATCCAGAATGATGGAAAGTGAGGGATTTGAAAAAAGAAATTTTGATGATGTAGCTGATATTTATGTTATTAATACCTGTTCTGTTACTGATAATGCAGATAAAGAATGTAGGCAAATTGTAAGACGTATTCATAAAAAAGCTCCAGAAAGTATTGTAGTAGTTACTGGTTGTTATGCTCAATTAAAACCAGAAGAAATTGCCGAAATTACAGGTGTAGATATTGTTTTAGGAGCTGCTGAAAAATTTAATATTGCACAACATATTTCAGATTATACCAAAGGCGATAGTACAAAAATTTGTAGTTGCGATACTGATGATATAGAAGGCTTTCATTCTTCTTTTTCTGCCAATGATAGAACTAGAACTTTTTTAAAAGTACAAGATGGTTGCGATTATAATTGTACCTATTGCACTATTCCTATGGCAAGAGGAAAAAGCAGAAGCGATAGTATTGCAAACGTTGTAAAAAATGTTGAAGAGCTTGCCAGCAAAGGTGTAAAAGAAATTGTGCTAACAGGTGTAAACCTTGGCGATTTTGGCAAAGGCAATGATGGTGCAGGTTTATCTATTGGCTTAAATCAAAGAGAAGAAAATTTTTATCAACTTATTCAAACATTAGATAAAGTTAAAGGTATAGAACGTTATAGAATTTCCTCCATTGAGCCTAATTTATTAAGTGATAACATTATTTCGTTTGTTGCCAATAGCAAAAAATTTATGCCACACTTTCATATTCCTTTACAAAGTGGTAGCAACGAAATTTTGAAATTAATGAAGAGAAGATACCTAAGAGAATTATATGTTGAAAAGGTTGAACTCATTAAAAAATTAATTCCTCATTGCTGCATAGGCGTAGATGTTATTGTAGGCTTCCCTGGCGAAACAGAAGAACACTTTAACGAAACCCTTAAATTCCTCCACAGCCTTGATATTAGCTACTTACACGTTTTTACTTACAGCGAAAGAAGTAATACAGAAGCTGTACACATTACACCAGTTGTGCCTATACAAATTCGCCATCAACGCAATAAAACTTTAAGAAATTTAAGTTTTATGAAAATGCAATATTTTACCAAACAACACCAAGGGCAAACAAGAAAAGTTTTATTAGAATCTGCCGATAAAAATGGAATGATGGAAGGTTATACAGATAATTATATTAGAATAACAACTCCTTTTAGAAAAGAATGGGAGAACGAAATTATTGATTGGAAACTGTAATGCTTCAACTACAAAATATATCACTACTACATTTCAAAAACTACATTCAACAACAATTTGTATTTGATACAAAAGTTATTGGCATTTGTGGAAGCAACGGTACAGGAAAAACCAATTTATTAGATGCCATTTATTATTTGTCTTTTACCAAAAGCTATTTTACAAATAGCGATGCAACAAATGTTCATCAAGGAAAAATAGGCATGAGAATAGAAGGTAATTTTTTACATACCACACAACACAATCAATTAGTTTGCATTCTGAGAGAAAATAATAAAAAAGAATTTTTACTCAATGGCGAAAATGTAAAAAAATTTTCAGAGCATATTGGCAATTATCCTTGTGTAATAATAACTCCAGACGATACAACTATTTTTACAGGCAACAGCGAACTAAGAAGAAAATACATTGATACCATTATTTCGCAAATAAACAACTCCTATTTACTACATTTAATTGAGTACAATAAAATTTTACTTCAAAGAAATAGCTTATTAAAACAAGCAGCAGAATTAAATATTTTAAACGAAGATGTATTGCTTATTTTAAATAATCAGTTAACCCAAAAAGCGACCCATATTTTTAACGAAAGAAAATTATTTTTTGAAAATTATTTGCCTTTGGTATTAAACTATTACACAAAAATTGCCAATAACAACGATAACATTTTATTAAACTATCAAAGTGCTTTACAAGAAACACCTATGCAAATTTTGTTGCAACAAGCACTACAAAAAGATATTGCTTTACAACGCACCACTGTAGGTATTCATAAAGATGATGTTGAAATATTAATGAATGAAATTTCCTTTAAAACCATTGCATCGCAAGGGCAAAGAAAAAGCTTGTTGTTTGCGTTAAAATTGGCAGAATGGCAAATTTTAAAAAACAAAAAAGGCTATGCTCCTCTATTATTATTAGATGATGTTTTTGAAAAGTTAGATGAAAATAGAATGAACAATTTACTAAAATGGGTTTGCAAAGAAGAAGATGGGCAAATATTTATTACAGATACACACAAAGAAAGATTACAACATTCTTTACAAAAAGCAAATATTGATTTTCAGTTGATAGAGTTGGCATAAAAAAGTTTGTATTAAAAAAGTTACCTCTAATTTTTTAAACAATTACTATTGGTGGATTACTGCTACTCTATTTAAAAACCAATCACAATTTATTTTACTACATAATCCACTATGGGTTATTTTATGATACTTAAATCCTTTTGTTCGTTCCCTAAAATTTACCTAAGTTTGAATGGCAATTTAAAAAAGTATAGAAATATTTTTCATTACCAAAAACTATACGCAGATGAAACCATTATTCCTTCTTTTTACAAGCATTATTCTAAGGAATAATGTTGTTAAGGCACAACCGCCTTGCACTAATGGTCATACTAATACAGATTTAAGTACTTCTCTTTCTGCTGGGCTTTATTATATAGATACTGATGTGTATGTTACAAGTGATATTACCATAACTGATGCTGAACTATTGATAGCAGGCAATGTAACCATTTATGTTCAAAGCGGAGTAACACTTACTTTAAAAGGTGTACATATATACGGCTGCGATGAAATGTGGCAGGGAATTATATTAGACCAAGAAGCCAAAATTGTTTGCAATGCAGGAGCTACGTATGATAATACTTTGATTGAAGATGCAGATGTGGCAATTAAACTTTATCCTGTAGCAAGTTTCCCTTATGATATTTATTATTACGACTGAGCAATTGGAGCAAGTGTTAATGTAGTAGATATAAAAAATACCATTTTCAACAGAAACAGAATAAGTATAAATTTTCATAAAGCAAGATTTGCTTACCCAACATATCCTGCAATCATTCTGCCTGATTATTACCCCATAGAAATTTACAATACCATTTTTACCTGCCGTGACATTCCTTTTACTATAGGCAGCAATGTGTGGGTGGACTATGAAGTGTTTAAAAATACCACTTTAACCAATTCTACCACTTACCCCAATACGCCTGCAACTAATAGCTCACCCTATATAGATGACAGTGTTTATTCGCCTTATAACAGTAATGCTTATTTAAAATATCCATACAATAGCACTCCCACCAAATCAGAAATCGGTATTTATGCTGAGTATTCTGGTCACTTAAATGGTATGTATAAAATAGGATTTGAAGATGATGGTATTAATACCAATAATGTAACCCTTTTTGATAACCATGACTATGGTATAAAAATGTGGGAAACTGATATAAAAATTGAAAACTGCATTTTTCAAAATACACCCGAAGCCAATACCAACACAACCACAGGTATATCTGTAGGTCAATGGAACGAAAAAAATCTTTGGATTGATACCAGAGCAAATACAGGTAAACCACACAATGCTTTTTTTGATTGTAACACAGCTATAATAGCCGATTTTTATACCCATACACATATAGAAGACAATGATATACGCAGCAGTAAAACCAAAGCTTTGGCACAAGCAAAGCATGGGTTAGAGGGTATTGAGGTACGTATTAATGGGTTTGGAATGTATGAGCAGGAATATGAAAATACTTTAAAAATAAACAATAATGAAATAGTAAATATTGCCTATCCTGTTACAGTAACTTATGATGACGCTTATTGGAGTTTTGCCAATAACGGGCTTTCCTATGATATAGAAGTAAACGACAACTGGATTGCTTTATTCAGACAATCGGGTAGTATAAATGATGTTTTATCTGGTTATTTAACAGAGCAGGCAATTAATTGTGAAGTAATAACCTTTTATCTCCCTGATACTTTATATCCTCCACTCCGTTGCAACCGCAATCAAATACAAAGTGCCAGACAGGGCATACGTATCAGTGGCTGGAATGGTAAAGATGTACGGGTGATAGATAATAATGTACTCGTTAATAATAATACATTACATGGTTACAACAATGCACAGGGCATTGTATTGCAAGGCAATATACCACAG
>JAIXLB010000041.1:13431-14851 GCA_026931905.1 Chitinophagales bacterium | reverse complement strand
ACACAAGGCACAACTACTAATGCCTGTGGCAATAACTACGATGATGATATGAATTATTCCATCTTCGGTACGCTGAAAACATATTGTATTAACTCCGATGCCACACAATCCCGCATGTATATATATAATGCACCAGGTAATTTCCAAAACCCGAATAATTTTAGTGGTGGTGGTACAAATTTTATACCTTACGCTTTTGCCAACGGAAGCCTACAGTGGGCAAGTAACCCAACCACAGAAACCTGTGGTACAGTTGAAAATCGCAGCAGCACGCCTGTAAGCAGCAGTGTTGATGCAATTACCAACATCCCTCCTCAACTTACAGATACTATTGCCAAACTACAGGAAATGGTTAATACAGCTACAGGCAGCATAAACATTAAAGGAACAGATAGTACATTAAGGCTGTATGTGGCACAACTGCAGCTCTACCGTTTTTTACGCAACCCCAATAATGTGGCTGCTAAAAGCACCCAATTACAACAGTTTGTAGCAGCAAAAGATACAAGCAGTTTTGGCAGAATGAACCAGATAGCAGCAGCATTGGCTAAAAGAGATACTGCATTGGTACAACAACTGCTGAACACTTGGAACAAGGCTAACAGAGTGGATAGTAATTATGCCAAATTTTTTACTTGGACATTGCAAAAAGGTTTGGGGCAACCTGTAAACCTTACAGCAATAGAGGCTTTGGCACAGCAATGCCCTCAAACAGATGGCAACGTGGTGTTTTTAAGCCAGAACCTGTACAATGCCATTACCAATGAGCATAGAATTTTTACTACTGTATGCGATTTAAAAAGCACCGAGTTCCCCGACAACCCTACTAATTATGTAAGTGCTCCTGTAGGTATAAATAAAACAATAAAAATAAGGCAGCCATGAAATATTGTTTTATTATATTGTTTTTGCTAAGAAGTTATGTTGGTTATAGCCAATATAACCTTGTACCTAATTATAGCTTTGAAGAGAATGTTGTTTGTCCCAGTATAAATAATAACCCTGTACCCGCTCCTTGGTATTTACCACAAAATGTACCAAATAAAAGTGCTTTTGTACATGCTTGTTCTACCTCACCCGATTATAGTGTTCCGTTTAATTCTGGGAATACAGGCTTCCAATATCCTAAAACAGGACAGGGTTATGCAGGGGTAGAGGTATATAACCTTTTCTTTTTTGATGGCAGATATTACCTTCAAACAAAACTTAAAAGCATATTACAGACAGGTGGGTGTTATTACGGTGAGTTTTGGGTTTCCCTTGTTAATTATTCAAGAATTGCTATCAACAATATAGCCATGTTACTAACAGATACAGCTATATGGTCAGCAGGCAGTTCCAATTCCCCTAATTTCGGATATGATTTAATACCTGCTAACCCACAAATATTTAATTACGGCAATCCTGTAATTACAGATAC
>JAIXLB010000041.1:0-12705 GCA_026931905.1 Chitinophagales bacterium | reverse complement strand
TCCTAATCCTGCTACAAATGTTGTAAATGTTAGTTTTACTGATATGAAGCAGATACATATAACAGATGTTGCAGGCAGATTATTATTAAGCAAACAATTAGGCTGTGTAAATAATACACAATTAAATATAAGTACAATAGGGAAAGGTATATTTTTTGTAAGGGTAATTGGTAAAGACGGCAGCAGCGAAACCAAGAAATTAATAATGCAATGATGAAACTACAAACTATATGGTTGCAAATAGCAAAGCAGTGTTTACTGTTTTGCTGTTGTGTTTTATAGTGTATAGGAAGGTTTATGCATTGTGTATTAATGGTGTAAAAATTTCATATCTATTTTTCAAAAAAAATAAAACTAAGTGTGCTACAAAAAGCTAAACCCCTACCTTTGCGGCTCAAAAAAATTGAAGGGTATATTTTATACACAGTTGAAGTGTGCGACGCAACGGAAGCTGAATATTGTAAAATTGCTCGTTACAAAAAAATTAAAACAACACAAATACAAGCGTTATGGCAGATTTGAAATTTCAACGCAACTTTGGTATTGCAGCACACATTGATGCTGGTAAAACCACAACCACAGAGCGTATTTTACGTTACACAGGAATGATTCATAAAACTGGAGAAGTACATGATGGAGGTGCTACTACAGACTGGATGGAACAAGAAAAAGAAAGAGGTATTACTATTACTTCTGCAGCAGTTAGTTGTCAGTGGAATTTTCCTACCAACTTTGGTAAGGTAACGCCAGATACAAAAAAGTATTACTTTAATATTATTGATACTCCAGGCCACGTTGATTTTACTGTAGAAGTAGAACGTAGTATGAGAGTTTTAGATGGTTTGATTGCTTTGTTTAGTGCTGTAGATGGCGTAGAGCCTCAATCAGAAACAGTTTGGCGTCAGGCTAATCGTTATAAAGTTCCAAGAATTGGTTTTGTAAATAAAATGGATAGAGCTGGTGCTGATTTCTTGAATGTAGTAAATCAGGTAAAAGAAATGTTAGGGGCAAAATCTGTTCCATTACAATTACCTATTGGTGCAGAAGATAATTTCAAAGGTGTGGTAGATTTAATTAAATTAAAAGGAATTATTTGGCATGCTGAAACAGAAGGTATGACTTTTGATGAAGTGCCTATTCCTGAAGAAATGATGGAAGATGTAAACTTTTGGAGACAAAACTTAATAGAAGCAGTAGCTGAATACGATGACAAATTAATGGAAAAATTTTTTGAAGACCCTGCTACCATTACAGAAGATGAAGTACATGAAGCTATTCGTAAAGCAACTATTGATTTAAGTATTGTGCCAATGATGTGTGGTTCATCTTTTAAAAATAAAGGCGTACAAGCTGCTTTAGATGCTGTTTGTCGTTATTTACCAAGCCCTGTAGATATTGATGCTGCTGTGGGCACAAACCCTGATAATGGCGAACAAGAAATAAGAAAAGCAGATGCTAAAGAACCATTTTCTGCTTTAGCATTTAAAATTATGACTGACCCATTTGTAGGTCGTTTAGCATTTTTCCGTTGTTATTCAGGACATTTAGATGCTGGCTCTTATGTATTAAATGTAAGAAGCGGAAAAAAAGAACGTATCAGCCGTATAATGAAAATGTTTGCAAATAAGCAAAACCCAATTGACTTTATTGAAGCTGGAGATATTGCTGCTGCTGTAGGATTTAAAGATATTAAAACAGGCGATACTTTGTGTGATGAAAAAGCTCCTATTGCTTTAGAAAATATGTTTATTCCTGAACCAGTTATTGCCATTGCTGTAGAGCCTAAAACGCAAGCAGATGTTGATAAAATGGGTATGGCAATTGCTAAATTAATTGAAGAAGATCCAACACTTCGTGTAAATACTGATGAAGATACAGGACAAACTATTTTACGTGGAATGGGGGAGTTGCACTTAGAAATTATTATTGACCGTTTAAGACGCGAATTTAAAGTTGAAGTAAATCAAGGAGCTCCTCAGGTGGCTTATAAAGAAGCATTCCATACCACTATTGAACACAGAGAAGTATTGAAAAAACAATCGGGTGGTCGTGGTAAATTTGCTGATATACAATTTGAAATTGGACCTGCTGATGAAGAATGGATAAAAGAAAATGAAGGCAAACATTTTCAGTTTGTAAATGATTTATTTGGTGGCTCAATTCCAAAAGAATTTGTTCCTGCAATTCAAAAAGGTTTTGAAACAGCAATGACTACAGGTGTTTTAGCTGGTTATCCTGTAAACAACATGAAAATTCGTGTATTTGATGGTAGCTACCATGATGTAGATTCTGATTCTATGAGTTTTGAATTGTGTGCTAAAGGAGGTTTTCGTGAAGCTGGCAAAAAAGCTAAACCTGTATTATTAGAACCTATTATGAAGGTAGAAGTTTTAACACCAGACCAATACATGGGAGATGTAACAGGAGATTTAAACAGAAGACGTGGTATGTTGGAAGGAATGGATAGCAGAAATAATTTACAAGTAATTAAAGCTAAAGTTCCATTGAGTGAAATGTTTGGTTATGTTACTCAATTACGTTCATTATCTTCTGGGCGTGCTACTTCTACAATGGAGTTTTCTCATTACTCTCCTGCACCAAATAACATTGCAGAAGAAGTAATAGCTAAGAGTAAAGGGAAGGTAAAAATTGAAGAATAATATTTTTAACTTGAAAAATATAAACTTAAAAAAGAGGTTGATGAAAAATTCAGCCTCTTTTTTTATGCTTTTTTTTCAAACTTTTAAATTTCATTACAAGCAACACCAGAACAACTTACTTTTGCACCACAAAAAATTTCTTATATCATTAAAAAAATATTTTAAGTATGAAAGTAACAGTAGTAGGAGCAGGTGCAGTAGGAGCAACCTGTGCCGATAATATTGCACGTAAAGAACTTGCAACAGAATTGGTTTTATTAGATATTAAAGAAGGTTTTGCAGAAGGTAAAGCACAAGATATGATGCAAACTGCTGCCTTATTAGGTTTTGATACTAAAATTGTTGGCAGTACCAACGATTATAGCAAAACTGCAGGTAGTGATGTGGTTGTTATTACATCTGGTATTCCTCGTAAACCAGGTATGACACGTGAAGAATTGATTGGTACCAATGCTGGTATTGTAAAAACAGTTTGTGAAAATATTTTAAAACATAGTCCTAATGCTATTATCATTGTTATTAGTAATCCTATGGATACAATGACTTATTTAGCTTTAACATCAACAGGCATACCTAAAAATAGAATTATTGGTATGGGTGGCACTTTAGATAGCAGTCGTTTTAAATATCAATTAAGCCAACATTTAGGTTGTAGTCCAAGCGATTTGAATGCATTGGTTGTAGGTGGTCATGGCGATACAACCATGATTCCATTAATTAGTAAAGCAACTTGGAATAGTGCTCCTGTAACAGATTTCTTAACAGAAGAACAACAACAAAAAATTGTAAATGATACCATGGTAGGTGGAGCAACTTTAACTAAATTAATAGGTACAAGTGCTTGGTATGCACCAGGTGCAGCAGGTGCTGCTTTAGTAGAAGCTATTGTAAGAGATGAGAAAAAATTATTTACTTGTTGTGTTTATTTAGATGGCGAATATGGACAAAAAGATATTTGCTTAGGAGTACCTGTGGTTATAGGTAAAAATGGTTGGGAAAAAATTATAGATTTTAAATTAAACGAAACTGAACAAGCAGCCTTCAGTAAAAGTGCAGAGGCTGTAAGAAGCATGAATAGTGTTTTAAAAACACTTTAATTTTTAAAAAGAATTGATTGCAACAAAAGGCAGCACAACAGAAGTGCTGCTTTTTGTATAAATATTAACGTACAATATTGTTTAACTAAATAAATGCTTTCATATTTTGCTCCCAAAACCATAACTTTGCACACTTTCATGAAAAAAGGATTTTTATTTTTATTTATTGGAGCCTTTTTGTTTTCATCTTGCAATAATAAATTTGCTAAGATTCAAAAAAGCAAAGACACACAGTACAAACTAAAAATGGCTGAGCAGTTTTATGCTAAGAAAAAATACAATTATGCTCAAATTTTATTTGAAGAAATATTTCCTTATATAAAAGGAACTGCAGAATTTGAAGATACTTATTACAAATTTGCTTACTGCTATTATTACGATAAAGATTACATGAATGCCGAAAATCTTTTTAAAAGTTTTGTAGAAACATTTCCTAATAGTGCAAGAGCAGAAGAATGTGAGTATATGAGAGCATATTGCTTTTATAAACAATCTCCTAAAGTAGAATTAGACCAAACCCAAACTAATAAAGCAATAGGTTTAATGCAGGCTTTTATTAATACACACCCTACATCTGCAAGAGCAAAAGATGCATCTAATATTATAGATATATGCAGGGAAAAATTAGAGCAAAAAAGATTTTTAAGTGCTGAATTATACTACAATCTTGGGTTCTATAAAGCAGCAGCCATAAGCTTTTCAACAGTATCAGAAAATTTTCCTGATTCTAAAAGAGCAGATGAGTATAAACTATTGGTAATAAAATCGTACTATAAATATGCTGAAATGAGTATTCCTGCAAAACAAAAAGAAAGGTTTGAAAAAGTATTATTAGAATGTACTGATTTTGCTGAAAGATTTAGCAATAGCAAATATTTATCTGAAACTGAACGATATAAAAATTTAGCAACTAACTTTATTAAAAATTTAAAAAATGAGCAAATTAAGAAGGCAGCTTAGTGCCAATACAACAAGTGTTATTGAAACAAAAAGCTTAGCAGACATTAAAAAAGTTACAGGAAATATCTATGAATCTATTGCTGTAATTTCGAGAAGAGCTAATCAAATAAATGTTTCTATTAAAGAAGAATTGAAAAACAAATTAGAAGAGTTTGCAAGCCATACTGATAATTTGGAAGAAGTGCATGAAAACAAAGAGCAAATTGAAATTTCTAAAGCCTATGAAAGAATGCCCAATCCTTCTATTTTAGCTACACAAGAGTTTTTAGAAGACAAGATTTATTACAGAAAAAATGAAGAAGATTTGTTTAGATAGAAAGTTTAATAAATAATATAAGTAAGCTGCTCAAAAGGCAGCTTTTTTATTTTTACTAAATGTTACTTGTAGATAACAAAATATTTAATAGATTAAAAAACTTGCAGTACATTGCATTTTAGTATGTATTTAAAAAATAAAAAAATTTTAATTGGCATTACAGCAAGTATTGCAGCTTATAAAATTATTGTATTGATTAGACTTTTAGTAAAAGCAGGAGCAGAAGTAAAAGTTGTAATGACACCTGCTTCAAAAGATTTTGTTTCGCCTTTAGTGCTTTCTACTTTATCAAAAAATAATGTAGTTATAGAACTGGCAAACAATAACACTTGGGAAAATCATGTAATATTGGGCAGGTGGGCAGATGTTTTTTTAATTGCTCCTTTAAGTTGCAATACATTGGCAAAAATGGTAAATGGTTTTTGCGATAATATTTTAATGGCAACTTATTTGTCTGCAACTTGCCCTGTAGTTGTTGCTCCTGCAATGGATGAAGATATGTGGCATCATGCAACTACTCAAAGAAATATTGCTACAATTACAAAAGATGGAGTACAAATTATTGCTGTAAATAATGGAGAATTAGCAAGTGGTTTAACAGGTAAAGGAAGAATGGCAGAGCCTGAAGAAATCAGTACTTATCTTACAGAACATTTTTTTAGAACAAAAGAATTTTCTCAAAAAAATATTTTAATAACAGCAGGAGGCACACACGAAGCTATAGATCCAGTAAGGTTTATAGGCAATCATTCAACAGGGAAAATGGGATTTGCTTTAGCAGAAGAATTTTATTTGCGTGGTGCAAATGTTACTATTATTGCAGGTGCAGTTAGCGTATTTACAAAATACAAAGGCATAAAAATTATTAATGTAACCTCTGCAGATGAAATGTATGCAGCTACCATTAAGGCTTTCTCAAAAACAAATATTGCTGTACTAAGTGCTGCTGTTGCAGATTATAAACCTACAACTGTTTCAAAACAAAAAATAAAAAAGAAAGAAAATAATCTATCCCTTCAGCTCATTAAAAACAAAGACATTTTAGCTACTTTAGGAAATACAAAAAAGAAAAATCAATTGGTAATAGGTTTTGCTTTAGAAACAAATAACGAAAATGAAAATGCTCTTAATAAGTTAAAATCCAAAAAAGCAGATGCTATTGTTTTAAATTCGCTTCAAGAAAAAGGGGCAGGTTTTAAAACAGACACTAATAAAATTTCTATTTATTGTAAAAATGGAAGTATTGAACATTTTGATTTAAAGCCTAAAACAGAAGTAGCAAAAGATATTGTTTCATTTATTGCAAACTATAAATAATGTATCGTAAAATTTTATTCATAGCTTTTTTGTGTAGTAGCATCATGAGTATTTCTTATGCACAAGAATTACAAGCAAATGTTACTGTTGTTGCAAGCAGAATTCCATCTTCAGTTGATAAGAAAATTTTTACAACCTTACAAACACAATTAAACAATTTCTTAAACAATCGCAAATGGTCGAACGATAGTTATAAACCTAATGAAAAAATTGTTTGTAATTTTTTATTAAACTTAGAAAGTGTTATAGAAACCAATGTTTATAAGGCTTCGCTAACAATTCAAGCTGCACGCCCTATTTATAATTCATCATATCAAGCAGCATTAATTAATTTTATGGATGCCGATGTTGCTTTTAAATATGTAGAATATCAACCAGTAGAATTTAATGAAAACAGAGTGCAAGGAACTGATGCTATGACTGCAAACCTTACAGCAGTTTTTGCATATTATGCTTACATGATTTTGGGAATGGATTATGATTCTTTTGCTCCAAAAGGTGGGCAATCATTTTTTCAAAAAGCACAGAATATTGTAAACAATGCTCCAGAAGGAAAAAATATTTCGGGCTGGCGTGTTTTTGATGGTTTACGCAATCGTTATTTTTTGGTTGAAAATTTTATTAATTCACGTTATAATACTATTCACGATATTCTTTATAGTTATTATAGAACAGGTTTGGATAAAATGTATGATACTGAAAAAGAGGCAAGAGCTGGTGTACTGCAAGCTTTAACGCAATTAGAAACTTTAAATAAAGAAAATGCCAACTTAATGTTTGTACAGTTTTTTGTTCAAAATAAAGCTCAGGAGTTTATTGGAATTTTTAAAAATGCTTCTATAGAAGAAAAGCAAAGAGTAAAAGATATTTTATCTAAAGTAGATGTTGCAAATATTTCTAAATACAATGAGCAATTAAGATAAAACATGAAATATTCAATTTATCTTTTTGTTGGTTTGTTTTTTTTTGTTGGATGTTTTTCTGATAAACACATTGCTGAAAGTGAAATGAAAGCTATTGTTTGGGAAATGACAAGTGTAGATGAATACATAAAATTCTCTCACTCAAAACAAGAAAACTCTACCAAAAATTATACAGTAGAACGAGATACACTGTATCAAAAAATTTTTGATTTACATAAAATAACTAAACAACAATTTTACACTACTTACAGCTATTACAAACAAAATCCTGAAAAATTTAAAGTGCTTATAGATTCATCTTTAGCTTATGGGTTAAGGCAAAGAAGAACCAATATAGAAGCAGTAAAAGAAGTAGCACCCATTTCTCCTGTATTAATTCATATAAATAAAAAACGAGATAGCCTTATCAGAATTAAGAAAAAAGAATTAATAAAAAGTCAGTAATTTATTAATCCGATAAATCTTTATCTGCATTATTAGAAAAAATAGTAGCTAATTGTTTGGTGTTATATATACTTCTATTGTATTTATTTCCTAAAGTAATTATGGTTGCTGTATCTTTCAAAAGTCTTGTAAACAAAGCATTGTTGCCATGCCACCAACCTCCATGATAAACTACAGTATCTGCATTATCAATAAATAATCTAAAGCCTAAGCCATAATTTTTAAAGCCTTTTTTTTCTTTGCTATAACCTGTAAATGCTTTTTGAGTAGTTGTTGCAGAAATAATAGTATGTTGGTATAAAGCGTTGTCTAATTTTAATAAATCTCTTACAGTGCTATATACATTTTTATCGCCATAAATACAATCAAAAGGTTCGAGAGCAAATGGCTTATCATTGTAAGAATAGGAGGGAGTGTAGTTACTGGTATCTTTTATTGAAAAAACATAAGTATCCTTCATAGTTAATGGAGTAAATATTTTTTCTTGCATGTAATCAGGAAATGCTTGATGCGTAAGCTTTTCAACAATTAATGCCAGTAAAACATAATTAGTATTACAATAATGAAAAACTTTATCAGGCATAGCATACGCTTCTGGTTGTTTTTCAATCATAAAATTCAACACATCTATATTGGTTGCTTTTAAATTTTTATTCCATGCAGTATCCATAAAATATAAATAATTAGGCAAACCACTTCTATGACTAAGTAATTGCATGATAGTAACAGCATGGTAAGGAAAATTTGGAAAAAAATGTTGTATGCTATCTGTTAATTGAAGTTTGTTTTCTTCAAACAACTTTAAAATAGCCAATGCAGTTAAGGGTTTTGATACAGATGCTATATGAATGGGTGTATTTTCTGTAATTTTTTCTTGGGTTGAAAAATGGCTAAATCCATTGTACTGTTCAAAAATAATTTCACCATTTTTTGCAACTAAAATACCACCACTAAAATTTGAATTTAATATGTTGTGATAAAGGGTTGCTGCTTTTCCTTTATACAATGCTTTTTCATTTTTTGTTAATGTCCTGAATGTAAAATCTGGCTTCATATTTTTATGCTTGCTTTTTGAATTGTTGTTACAAGCAATAAGAAATATAAAGCACACTACCAGTAAATTTTTAATCATTATATATTTTCAGCAGTTTAAAAAATGTTGGCAAATATAGTTGAGCGAAAAGTTAATGTGCAGAATATAATAATACCAAATGAATTATTTTTGTCAGCTAAGCAAGAAAGAATTATGACGAGTTACCCTAAAGAAAAAATCAATATTTTATTCTTAGAAAATATTAGCGAAAAAGCTGTACAACTTTTTAAACGAAGCGGCTATACCCATATTAAAAAATTGACAGGTGCATTAAGCGAAGATGAACTGATACATGCTATAAAAGATGTTCATTTGTTGGGCATTAGATCTAAAACACAAATTACTGAAAGAGTATTAAATGCTGCAACTAAGCTTCAGGCAATTGGTTGTTTTTGCATTGGCGTTAATCAAGTAAATTTAAAAGCAGCTACTAAAAATGGAGTGGCTGTTTTTAATGCACCTTATAGTAATACAAGAAGTGTAGCAGAATTGGTTATTGGTTCTTCTATTATGCTTATCAGAAAAATTATGGACAAAAACAATGCTGCACACAATGGAATTTGGTTGAAAGAATCTAAAGGAAGTTATGAGCTACGAGGCAAAACTTTAGGAATTATTGGTTATGGAAATATAGGAAGTCAAGTAAGTGTTTTGGCTGAAAGCTTAGGTATGAAAGTAATTTTTTATGATGTAGAAACCAAACTCCCATTAGGCAATGCAGTAGCTTGTAAAAATATAAAAGAATTAGTAAGTATAGCAGATATTGTTTCATTGCATGTTCCTGAAACACCTCAAACAAAAAATTTAATCAACAAACCAATTTTAAAATATTTTAAAAAAGGAAGCATATTAATTAATTATGCAAGAGGCGAAGTGGTTGATTTAATTGCTTTGTCAAAGGCTTTACAAGAACAACAATTAAGTGGTGCAGCAGTTGATGTTTTTCCTGTTGAACCAGAAAAAAATGGCGATGATTTTACAACTGTTTTACAAGGATTAAGCAATGTATTACTTACACCACATATTGGAGGAAGTACAGAAGAAGCACAAGAAAATATTGGTATTGATGCAAGTAATAAATTGTATCAATTTTTAGAAAGTGGAATTACCAATGGCTCACATACTGTTCCTGCATTAAGTTTACCACCTGTAGAATCTGCTCATAGAATTTTGCATATTCATAATAATGTACCAGGTGTTTTAAGTGCTATCAATGGTAGTTTATCAAAAAATAATATTAATATAGTTGGGCAGCATTTAAAAACAAACGATGAAATTGGTTATGTAGTTTTAGATGTAGATAAAAAATTATCTAAGCAAGCATTAGCACTTTTAAAAGACATAAAAGAAACCATTAAGGTAAGAATTTTATATTAAGTTTTTTAAAAACTAATTACGAATTTCTTTTAATAACACTTTATTTTTTTGAACTGAAAATTTATAATCTACACCTGTTTTTAAGGCAACATTTTCCTTGTCATGACTTACAGGAAAATTGAAACAAAAAGGAAATGAATACTCTTTTATGTGTTCATAAATTAAGTTGTAAACATCTGTACCAAAAGGGGTTTTTGTATCTTTCAATTCTGTAAAACCTCCTAATACCAAGCCTTTCAGCTCATTAAAAATACCTGCACGTTTTAGTTGAACAAACATTCTATCTATATTATACAAGTATTCGCCTACATCTTCTAAAAACAATATTTTATTCTTAGTGATGTAAGCAGATTTGCTACCTATTAAATGCGAAATCAATGCTAAATTTCCGCCAATAAGTTCTCCTTTTGTTGTGCCTATATTATTTAAAACATAAGGCTTGCAAGTGTAGTTTAAAGCATTTCCCTTTAAGGCTTTTTTTAATGATAAAACAAATTCATTTTTAAAACCCTCATTATTAAAAGCACCAGCCATAGGTGCATGTAATGTAGCAATTTTAAATTGCTTGTTAATATGAGCATGCAAAACTGTAATATCGCTAAAGCCAATAATCCATTTTGGATTTTTTTTAAATTTTGAAAAATTAATTCTGTCAATAATTCTGCTTGTTCCATAACCACCGCGAGCACAAAGAATTGCTTGAACAGTATCATCGTCTAACATAGTTTGAAAATCACTCAACCTTTTTTCATCATTTCCTGAAAAATAATTGACTTGTTTTTTACCCAAAGTTGTTCCAATTTTTACTTTAAAACCCCAATCATTTAAAGTAGTTACACAAGAGGTGATTTTTTTTAAAGGCATATAACCAGCAGGGCAAACAATTCCAATAGTATCGCCATTTTTTAAATAAGGAGGTATTATATTCATTCAACAATATTACAAAACCTAAAGCATAATTGGTATTTGTTGTAATACACAAATTGCTTGAAAATAAAATGGTAATTATTTTATTTTGTATTAACCTTGCAAAGCATAACATTAACACTTTGGATTTATGAAATTGATAGAAGCAATTGAACATAAAATTTTTACTTTACCTGAACTTTTGAAAAGAATTAATTCATGGAGAGTTACTAATAAAACTATTGCTTTTACTAATGGTTGTTTCGATATTTTGCATGAAGGACATATTTTTTCTTTATCACAAGCAGCTAAAGAAGCAGATTATTTAGTAGTTGCAGTAAACAGCGATGCAAGCATAAAAAAATTGAAAGGAGAGGAACGACCTATTAATAATGAAAAAAGCAGAAGCTTATTGTTGGCAAGTTTAATAATTGTAGATGCTGTAGTTATTTTTGAAGAAGATACACCACTAAATTTAATACAATCTATTTTACCTGATGTACTTGTAAAAGGTGGCGATTATACAGTAGAACAAATTGTAGGTTCTAAAGAAGTTATTACTAATGGAGGAAGAGTTGTTATTAATCCTATTGTGCAAGGGTTTTCTACAACATCTATCATAAGCAAGATTAAAGCATTGTAAAGCAATTTGTTAGGCAGATTCAAGTCATAAGTGCAACAGTTTATTAATTAGCATTTTATTTTTTCATTTATTTCGCTAAAAAATTATATTTTTAATACCGCATTGTGCAGTATAATAGTTAATAAAAATATTGTATAATAATTTCTAAAAATCAATTTTACTTTGACTGAATTAGAAATCATAAAAGGTTGTATAAGGCAAAACAGTACTTGTCAGCGTTTGTTGTATGAACAAATGGCTGGTAAAATGTTTACTGTTTGTTTAAGATATGCCAATGATGTTATGGAAGCTGAAGATATGATGCAAGAAGGCTTTGTAAGAGTGTTTACCTATATATATCAGTTTAAATTTGAAGGCTCTTTTGAAGGCTGGGTGAGAAGGATTATGGTGAATAGTGCATTAAAATATTTACAAAAAAAGAAAATTATTTTTTCAGAAATAAAGGAAAGCGATACAGCGTTTTCGTTGCATTATTACTCTTACTCTCACTTAGAAGAACAAGAACTATTAAAGTTGATAAGCAATTTGCCCGATGGTTATAGAATTGTTTTTAACTTATATGTTATAGAAGGTTATTCTCATGAAGAAATTGGGCAAATGCTACATATACAACCCAGCACCAGCAGAAGCCAATTAGTTAAAGCAAGAAAAATGTTGCAAAAACAACTCATAGAATTAGAAAAAATTGCAGTATAATATATAGTTACTTCAACATGGATTTTGATAAGTACATACAAGATAAATTAGAAAATTATTCCTCACCTGTTTCAGAAAGAGTATGGGAAAGAATTATTGCAGAACAAAAGAAAAATAAACCTGTATTTTTTGAATCTTTTTCTCAAGAAAAAATTTTATTTTTTATTGGCTTACTATTAATTACTGCAACTTTAGGTATGTTTATTATGAGTAAGTCAAATAATTCAATGGATATTTATGTTGATAATGAAATGTATAAAAACAATATAACCC
>JAIXLB010000074.1 GCA_026931905.1 Chitinophagales bacterium | reverse complement strand
CTTTTAAAGAGGTTGTTTTTTTTGTTTATTATTTTTTTATTGTCGTTAGTAGGAGTTAATGCTCAAACAATTGTAGTACAGAGTGGTTCATTAAATTTATGCCCTGGGCAAAGCGTTACATTAAAAGCAGATAATACAATAACTCCAACACCAACTTATCAATGGCTTTCATCATCTAATAATGGCACTACTTGGGATACTATTCCAACAGCAACTAATCAAACATATACTACATCAACAGCAATGCTTTATGCGGTACTTGTAAATTCTACTCAATATACTTATGTTACAGTAACAAGCAATCCTAAGCCAGATGTAGGATTTACTTTTTCACCCACTAATCAATGTAGTAATGTACCTGTAAATTTTTCCAATACAACAACAGTTCCATCTACCTATACATGGAATTTTGGAGATGCCAACTCATCAGGAAATAATACTGCAACTGCCACTAATCCTGCACATACTTTTATTGGAACTACAGGAAATGCTACACAAAATTTTTCAGTAAAATTAGTTGCAACAAGTAATGTAGGTTGTAAGGATTCTATCATAGAAACAGTAACTACTAAACAATTGCCTCATATAAAATTGGGAGGCTCAAATGAAAGTATTTATAATGGATCTACTTTTTTTAGAGATTGTAGTATGGGAGGTTCAGCAAGTTTAACTTTTATAAATCAGTCAAACTCCAACAGCACCAATACAAACTATAAAATTGTTTGGGGAGATGGCTCACCAGATTATACAAGTACAAATTTTCCAACACCTATTAATCATTCTTTTCCATTAGGAACTACTACTGTTTTATACATTATTTCAAACAGTAACTGTACAGATACTGCAACTTATTACGCTTTTATAGGAAGCAATCCAGCAGTTGGTTTTGTAAATCCAGGTAATTCTACCATTTGTACTAATTCGTCTTTAACATTTCCCATTTCAAATGTAGCTTCAAATTCATTAGGCACAACCTATACAGTAACATTTAATGATGGCTCAGCACCTGTAACTTTTTCACATCCTCCTCCTTCAGATGTATCACATTTATTTACTACAACATCGTGTGGCACAAATAGTGGTACTTATAATAATTCTTTCTCTGCTACTATAACTGCTTCAAATCCTTGTTTAACATCTACTGCTTCTGTAGTACCTATTTATGTTTCTCAAAAGCCGAATGCTTCCTTTTCAATAACTCCA
The DNA here is from genome assembly GCA_026931905.1 of Chitinophagales bacterium. GTDB lineage: Bacteria > Bacteroidota > Bacteroidia > Chitinophagales > Chitinophagaceae > UBA1930. The sequence goes on along the minus strand of JAIXLB010000074.1, from coordinate 33,699 downwards.
AAAGATACTATTTGCAAAAACAGCAATATTACTTTTACCAATACAAGCGGAAATAATAGTTATGTAAATGCTCCAAATTGTTCTGATGGAAAAGTAGTTTGGGAAATTACACCTGCAACTGGATGGACTATAAATAATGGAAATTTAGGTAATACCTATTCTTCTGCTGATCCTAATTTTTGGGTATCTGGTACAGCTTCTATTTCTATTAATTTTAATACGGTAGGAACATATAGCGTAAAGTTTAAAGCTGGCAATCCTGTATGTGGTATGGATTCATCTATAAAAGTAATTTGCGTTAATCCTACGCCAACAGCATCTTTTAGTTTGAGTAATACTTCTGGTTGTTCTCCTTTAGTAGTTACAGCAAATGGCTCAACCAATACACCTAATTGTGGTACTAATATTTTTGTATGGAATACAACCTATACGCCAGCATCTAATTGTACGCCAAATACATCATCAGTTAATTATGTAGGTGGCACTTCTTCGTCTTCTGCTAACCCACAGTTACAATTTAATAATCCAGGTACTTATAATGTAAATTTATATACAGTAGCTCCTAATAATGCTTGTACATCTCCTATAACAACACAACAAATAGTTGTAAAATCTAAGCCTAACGTATCTGCTATTTCTGGCAATTCGAGTGTGTGCCAAAATGGAACATTGAACCCCAATGTTACTGTTGGAAATTGTAATTCAAATACAACACCAACCTATGTTTGGAGTTTTACTGGTGCCAGCCCTACAACTTCAACACAACAAACACCTGGTGCTATTACTTTTACAAATTCAGGTTCTCAAACAATGAGTGTTGATGTAACGAATGAATGTGGTACTTCAAATGTTACTAAAACAATCAATGTTACTTCAGCTCCAAGTGTTACACCTCCATCTGATAAAACTTTTTGTGCAGGCATAGCTACTGGTGCAATTAATTTTAGTGGCACTGGCACATCTTATTCTTGGACGAATAGCAATACTGCTATTGGCTTAAATGCAAGTGGCACAACATCTTCGCCTACTATACCAAGTTTTAATGCAACCAATAATGGCACATCTCCCATTACTGCTACCATTTCTGTTACGCCAATAAGTGGTTGTAATGGAGTACCTCAAACATTTACAATAACTATAAATCCTAAACCAGAAAAGCCTTCTGTAGTAAGACCTGTACTTTATTGTTTGAATGAAACACCAACAGCTTTATCTGCTACATCAACAGGTAGCAATACACTTAATTGGTATGATAATAGTGCATTAAATAATCCTTCAGCAACCGCATCAACACCAATTACCTCAACTGCAGGAACAACTTTATATTATGTAAATCAGGAAAATAGTTTGAATTGTAAAAGTGATACTGCTATTATTCCTGTTATAGTTTCTCCCATTATTTCAAACAATGTAATTGCAAGTAATCAAACCATTTGTTCTGGTTCAACACCATCAACATTAACACAAGTAGGTGCATTATCTGGTGGTGGTGGAAATTATACTTATCAATGGCAATTCTCTACAGATGGTGGTGCAACATGGAATAATATTGCTACCGCTACAAACAATTCCTATGCACCAGGTAATATTAGTGTTACTACAATGTATAGAAGAATTGTAATGAGTTATTCTTGTACAGATACATCTGCTGCTGTTACAATTTCTATTCAAGGTAGCTTGAGTAATATAAATATTAGTGCAGCACAAACCATTTGTTCAGGTACAGTACCATTGCAGTTAAATGGCGATTTACCAGTTGGTGGAAGTGGAACTTATACATATACTTGGGAAAGTTCTTTAAATAATTCAACTTGGACTACAATACCTTCTGCCAATGGACAAGATTATCAACCTACAGCATTAACTACTTCTACTTACTTTAGAAGAAAAACAATAGCAGGTACTTGTTCTGCTTATTCATCTTCTATTTTAATAACTGTTAATCCTATACCAGTTGTTACTAATAAGCAAAACTTAATTGTTTGTGCTAATAGTTCAGTTAATAGCATTTCATTTTCATCAACTCCTACAACTAATGTAACTTTTGCATGGGATAATAACAATACCAATATTGGTTTAGCAGCTTCAGGTACAGGAAGTTTGCCAACATTTATTAGCACCAATAATAGCAATCCTAAAATACCAGAAGAAGCCACTATTACTGTAACACCTACTTATACAAATGCTGGTAAATCGTGTATAGGAAATGCAATGAGTTTTAAAATAATTGTATTGCCTAATATTTCTATTGCAACAATTCCTGATGAAAATGTTTGCTCTGGCACAACCATCAATGCTATAACGCCTACACATGATGCAGGTACATTTTCTGGTAGTACATTAACTTATAATTGGACTGTAAGTGGTAGTGGTACAACTTTAACAAATGGAACTGGAACAGTTATACCATCTTTCAACACCAATAACAATGGTAATAGTAATGTAATTACAACTATTACAGTTACGCCTATTTATAATTATAATGGAAAATCATGCAATGGAAATTCTTCCAGTTTTACAGTTACTATAAAACCATCTACACCAACTGCAAATGCTGGAGCAGATACAGTTTTGTGTGCTGCAACAAGTTATAATTTGCAAGCCATTTTAATAGGAGCAAGTACAGGTGTTTGGTCTCAAGTTAGTGGCAGTGCTGTAACAATTACTTCACCAACATCAGCCAATTCGCCCATAACAGGATTACAACAAAATAATACTTACAAATTTGTTTGGTTTGTTAGTGGTGTACCAGGTTGTTCAAGTACTACGGATACTATAGAAATTATTAATTATACTGCATTGGTTAATTTAATAGACAATACACCTGTAACAATTTGTGCTACTCAAACTGCTACTATTGCAGGGCAAACTCCTACAGGAGGAAATGGGTTTTATATCTATCAATGGCAACAAAGTACAGATGGAGGAGTAACATGGACGGACATCATTGGTCAAACAAATGCAACACTAAATTTTACTCCTACTACCACTTTACTTGTAAGAAGAAAAGTAGTTTCTTATCCTTGTATTGAATACAGTTCAACCACTTCAATTACTGTACAGCCAGGTATTTCAAATAATACTATTGCTTCTAATCAAAATATTTGTATTAATAATGCAGCAAGTATCATTGTAGGTTCTACACCTTCAGGTGGCGATGGTATTTATACTTATCAATGGCAACAAAGCACTAATGGTGGAGTAACATGGACGAATATAAATTTAGCAACATCAAAAGATTTTGACCCTGGAGTTCTTACTCAAACAACTATGTATAGAAGGATTACCAATACTACTCTTTGTTTTGGCTCACAAGGAAATAGTAGTGCACCTGTTACTATAACAATTAATCCAGATGCAAAAGCCTTATATACTTTTACAAAAAATAAAAGCTGTACGCCATTCAACATTAATTCATCTATCATTCATCCTACATTATATCCTTCTCAAAATGCCTCTTATAATTGGTATGCAAATGGAGTAAGTATAGGCAATGGAACAGTATTCCCTGGTTATATTCTTTCAACACCTGGTGATTCTATTACAATAAAATTACTTGCAGTTAGTAAGTTTGGTTGTAAAAATGATAGTATAGAATATAAGTTTTATTCAATTCCAAAACCTGCAACTGCATTTACTTTAAGCGATACTTTAGGTTGTGGACCTTTAACTGTTTCATTTAATAATACTACTCCCAATATTTCATTGTTTAATTATGTATGGAATTTTGGCAATGGGGTTACAAGCAATACAGCACAACCTGGCAGTATTACTTTTGCTACTAATCCAAATTATACTGATACAACCTATATAGTTAAACTACATGCTTTAAACACTTGCGATACTACAACAACTACAAAATTTATTACTGTAAAATCAAAACCAAAAGCCATTTTTACGCCCAATAAATCTGTTGGTTGTTCCCCTATGACTGTACAGTTTTCAAACTTATCAAAAGGCAATGGGGTTAGTTATATTTGGAATTTTGGCGATGGAAGCCCTTCTGTTCCTATAGCTACTAAATCATCTCAAACACATACTTTTATTACAGGAGTACAAGATACATTCAATGTAAAATTAATTGCAATTAATGACTGCGGTAATGATACATTAAATTATACAATAGTAGTATCTCCCAATCAAGTTCATTTAGACTTTGCAATCAATGGAAATCAAGCAGAAGGCTGTAAACCACATACAGTACAATTTGTAAATGCCTCTTCTGGTGCCAATTCTTTTCAATGGAATTTTGGCGATGGAAATACATTAAACACTACAAAAAATATTGACACTGTAACACACACTTTTTTACAACCAGGTACTTACCATGTTGTATTACTTGCAAGCAATGGATGTTCTGATACTACAAGTACTGAATTAATTAAAGTGGTAAATTCTCCTATTGCAAATTTTGCTTTTACTCCTAATTCAGTTTGTATTGGAGATACAATTCATTTCAATAATTTAAGCGATACTACTACAAGTGTTGTATGGAATTTTAAAGATGGATTTACTTCGGCAGTTAATAATCCTCAACATAGTTTTTCTAATGCTGGTATTTACAATGTTCAATTGAAAGCAATAAGACAATACAATAGTGGCTTGGTTTGTATTGATACTATTTCAAAACCTGTAACTATTGTTTCAAAATTGTCAGGCAATTTTACTGTTACTGATACATTAATACATTGCACACCATTCACAGCAACACTAACCAATCTTTCATTACCCTCTGCATTAACAGTTTGGACCTTTACACCAGGAGGTAATGATACAGGAAATATTGTTACACATACTTTCAACCAAAATGGAACTTATCAAGTAAAAATGCTTGCAACAGCTTTAGGAGGTTGTAAGTATGAAGCAGAAAAAACAATTCATGTGCAAGCACCAGTTGGTAATTTTTCTTATGATCATGGTTTTATTTGTGGCAATACACCTGTAAAGTTTTCTGCAAATACACAATATGCTGATAGTTTAATTTGGAATTTTGGCGATGGTACTATTGTAGTTACAAGCAATGTTTCTACTGTCTATCACACTTACAATACCTCTGGATTATTTATACCAAAAGTTACTTTAAAATCTAATTATAATTGTAATGTTCTTTTAAATGGAGTAGATACAATTAAAGTAGATTATGTGGTGGCAGGATTTAAAAATAATGTTCAACAAAAATGTGGCTATTCTACAGTACAATTCACAGATACTTCAAGAATTTATTTTACACCTGTAACCTATTATTGGGAATTTGGTGATGGTACTTTCAGCAACTTGAAAAACCCCTCACACGTTTATACATCAACCAATACATGGGCTGTAAAACTAACTGTAACAAGTGTTTCAGGTTGTATAAGTACTATTAATAAAAATATTTTTATAAAAGTTGATGACAAACCCAATGCAAGCATTCTTGCACCAACAACAGCTTGTACACAAAAACCTGTTTTATATCAAGCACAAATTAATGCCAACGATAGTATTACTGTAATGCACTGGACTTTTAGCAATGGTTTTGTTACAAATGGTGTTACTGTAAATAACACATATACATCAACAGGAAATTTTACTGCAACATTAATAGCAGGAACAGTAAATGGCTGTATGGATACAGTTTCAAAATCAATCATTATAAATCCTTCTCCAGCAGTTATTGCATCTAATGATGTAAAAATATGTAAAGGACAATCTGTACAAATATCAGCCTCTGGTGCTACTACTTATAGTTGGTCGCCTATCAATAGCACTTTGTCTTGTACCAACTGCCCTAATCCTATTGCCAATCCTTTAGTTACTACATTATATACTATTACAGGTACTAATAATTTTGGTTGTACAAATACCGATTCTGTTTTAGTTACTGTTGCACAACCCATACATTTAAGTGTTTCAAACAATGATACAATTTGTATTGGGCAATCTTCACAACTTTCTGTAAGTGGAGGTGCAACTTATATATGGTCGCCTAATGCTACTTTAAATAATAGCACTTCCAGTGCACCTATTGCTACACCAACTGTAACAACAAAATATAGAGTAATAGGATTTGATGGATATAATTGTTTTCAGGATACAGCTTATGTTACAGTTGCTGTAGGAAAATATCCTACCATAACTTTAGGAGCAGATAAAACTTTAGCAACAGGAACACCATTGCCATTAGTTTCTCAAGTAACCAATGGACCAATCACTAAATGGGTTTGGGGTCCATCATCAGCATCATTAAATTGTTTTGATTGTCCACAACCTATTGCTACCATTAAAAAGGAAATTTGTTATACCGTAGAAGCTTATAATTTGTATAAATGTGTTGCAAAAGATACCTTATGTGTTAAAGTATTTTGCGAAAACTCACAGGTATTTATTCCAAACGCTTTTACACCAGATGCTGATGGAGTAAATGATGTATTAATGGTAAGAGCACAAGGCATAAAAACAATAAAACATTTTCGTGTGTTTAACAGATGGGGGCAAGTGGTTTTTGATAAAAGCAATTTCCCTCCTAATGATGTAGCTTTTGGTTGGGATGGAAATATAAATGGCAAACCTGCTGCACCAGATGTTTATGTTTACACTTGTGAAGTAGTTTGTGAAAACGATGTAACTTATACCTATAAAGGAAACGTAGCGATTTTAAAATAAACTATTATTTGAAAACATAAACAATATTAATGACACACTTATTCTTAAAATACATTAAAAAAATTCTACTAAACTTTCTTTTAATTTTTAGTATAACTAATGTGTTTGCACAGGATTTTACTTTTTCTCAATTTTACGAAAAACCACTATTAAGAAACCCAGCTTTGGCAGGTGTTTTTTCTGGCGATATTCGTGTTACAGGAATTTATAGAAATCAATGGCAAAGCGTTACAGTGCCTTACAAAACAAGTGCTGCAAGTGCAGAAGTAAAATTTCCGATTGGTAAAGCAAACGATTATTTAACAGTAGGTTTTCAAATGACTAATGATGCTGCTGGAGATATTAACTTAAAAAGAACACAACTTTTGCCTGTAGTTAATTTTCATAAATCTTTAAACGAAGATTATGATAGTTATTTATCGCTTGCATTTTCTGGTGGTTTAGTAAGCAGCCAATTTGATCCTGGTAAATTACAAATGAATGATCAGTTTGTAAATGGTGCTTTCAATCCTAATAATCCTACCATGCAAACCTTTAGCAGAACAAGTGTAAATTATTGGGATTTATCTGTAGGATTGGTGTATAGCATGAGTATTGGCGAAGATGCCAATTTTTATGTAGGAGGTTCTTTGTTTCATTTAAACAAACCTAAAGTTGCTTTTTACTCAAACAACGAAACAACTGTTTTGAAAAATAAATTCACTATTAATACAGGATTAACATTGCCTACAAGTTATTACAATCGCTTAGTGCTTTTTGCAGATTATTATACTCAAGCAGGTAATAGACAATTTTTATTAGGTGGATTATTTGGTTTTGATATTATGCAATTCTATGATTCTGATGATAAAGTAACGATGTATTTGGGAGGATTTTATAGATGGAATGATGCAATAATACCTATCGTGAAATTAGATTTTTATAAATTATCTGTTGGCTTAAGTTACGATGTAAATATGTCGCAATTAAAAACTGCATCTCAATGGAGGGGCGGTTTTGAGCTTTCTGCTTCTTATAAAGCAAAACTAAACATACGAGGAGCTGGAGCAGAAAAAATGCGTTGTGTGAAATTTACATTTTAGTCAAAAAAAATCCGCAGAAAATTTTTCTACGGATTTTTAAAAGTTATTTTATTAAGGTAAGGTTTCTTCCAGCCAATTAAAAAATTCTCTTTGCCAAACCAAAGCATTTTGAGCTGCAAGCACCCAATGATTTTCATCAGGCAAATACAAAAATTTACTTTTAATTCCTTTTAATTGTGCTGCTTGAAAAGCTTGTTGTCCTTGCTCTATAGGCACTCTGTAATCTTTTCCTCCTTGAATAATATAAATTGGCGTATTCCATTTATCTACAAAATTGCTCGGGCTTTGAGCAAAACTTCTTTGTGCTACAGCATTGTTTTTTTCCCAATAAGCACCACCTTTTTCCCAGTTTTCAAAAAACATTTCATCTGTAGTGCCATACATACTTCTAAAATCAAAAACACCATCATGTGCTATAAAAGTTTTAAAACGATTTTGATGCACACCTGCTAAAGCAAACACAGAAAAGCCTCCAAAACTTGCACCAATACAGCCTCGTCTATTTTTATCTACATAAGGTTCTTTGCTAAAATCATCAATAGCACTCAAATAATCTTTTATAACTTGACCACCCCAATCTTTGCTTACTTGTTCATTCCACTTTGTACCAAACCCTGGCATACCTCTTCTACTTGGTGCAACTATAATATAGCCTTGAGAAGCCATTAATTGAAAATTCCAACGAAAAGAATAAAACTGTGTTAATGGAGATTGTGGACCTCCTTGACAATATAATAATGTTGGATATTTTTTTGTAGCATCGAAATTGGGGGGATAAATTACCCAAGTCAGCATTTTCTTTCCATCTGTAGTTGTAACAAATCTTCTTTCAGTTTTACACAAGGCTGTTGCTGCATAGGCTTCATCATTAATGTGCGATAATTGCTGCATACTTCCATTAGTTGTATTTACAGTATATAGTTCTGCTGCATGGTTCATATCTGTTCTTGTAACAATTAATGTGTTTCCTTGTTGCCCTACAATGCTGGTTATATCAAAATTTCCTTTGGTAATTTGTTCTACAAGAGGCAACATTTTTGTAAGTCCAATATTATTTACTTTAAATAATTGAAGTGTTCCATTTACAGGAGCAGTAAAAAAAATATGTGTATCATCATCACTCCATTTAAAACTTTCTACATGAATTAAATCTTTGTGTGCTGTAAGGTTTACAGGTATTTTATCATTTACTAAAACTACCAAATCTTGTTTGTCTGCTTCATAACCATCACGTTTCATTTGTAGCCAAGCCAATGTGCCTTTTTTATTGTATTGTGGGCTTACATCATAACCTTTATTTTTTTCTGTTAAATTTTTGGTTAAGCCAGTTTCAACATTGTATTCATACAAGTCGCTGTTGGTGCTTACTGCATAAGCTGTTCCAAAAGTTTTTTTAGTTACATATACAATTCTTTTGCCATCAGGATTCCAAATAAAATCTTCATCACCACCAAAAGGTTTTGTTGGGCAATCATGGGCTTCTCCTTGCATCAAATCTTTAGCTTCTCCCGATGGTTTCCCATTCATCAATGGTGTTAGAAAAACATGATCAAACTTTCCATCTTCCCAAGTATCCCAATGACGATAATTAAGAGAAGTAAAAACATAAGCATTGCTTTTTGGAAGATCTTTATAAATATCACTTCCTTTTACATTTAATACTTGCACCTCGTTACTACTAATCATATATTTTCCATCAGCAGAAATTTTAGAATTTTCCATTAAACTTTCTACATCTGTTATTTCAATAGCTTCTCCACCAGTTACTGGAATTTTGTATGTTTTACGAGAACTTTTATTTTCAGAAACATTGGGTATAGATACAGAATACAAAACATATTGCTTGTCTTTGCTCATTCCTATTGCAGATAAACGACCTAATTGCCAAAGTTTTTCAGGCGTTAATTTGTTTTGTGCGTTTACATTAAAAACAATGCAAGCAGTAATGAAGAGTAGAAAATATTTTTTCATAAAGAAATAATTTTTATGTGGGCTAAAATACAATAATTACTTCTTTTTAAGACGTTGAAACGTATGTTCAGCAAAATCTTTATTTTGTTGTATATCTTTTGTGCTGTTAATTTTGCACATGGCAACAATAAAAAACACACACGTTAGCAAACATTCCAATCGTACATTTATTGATGGATTAACTTTTGATGATGTATTGTTAGTACCTGCATACAGCCAGGTTTTACCAAGAGAAGTTGATATTCGTTCTCATCTTACCAAAGACATTGTTTTAAATATTCCTTTGCTTTCTGCAGCTATGGATACAGTTACAGAGGCTAATCTTGCTATTGCTTTAGCAAGAGAAGGAGGCATTGGAATTTTACATAAAAATATGAGTATTGAAAAACAAGCAGAGCAAGTAAGAAAAGTAAAAAGAAGTGAAAGTGGAATGATTATAGATCCTGTTACCTTAAACATAAATGCTACTGTAGGTGATGCTTTGAAGTTGATGAAAGAAAATAAAATTGGTGGTATTCCTATTGTTGATGCAGAAGGAAAATTAGCTGGCATTCTTACCAATCGTGATTTACGTTTTGAAACAGATAAAAAACGTAAAGTAACAGAATTGATGACTAAAGAAAATTTAATTACTGCACCCGAAGGCACTAATTTAAAAAAAGCAGCAGTCATTTTAAGAAAATATAAAATTGAAAAACTACCTGTTGTAAATAAACAAGGAAAATTAGTGGGCTTAATTACTTACAGAGATATTATGCAATTAACCAATCATCCCAATGCAACGAAAGATAATTTTGGACGATTGTTGGTAGGTGCGGCTTTAGGAATTACAAACGATTTAATGCAACGTGCAGATGCCTTAATAAATGTAGGTGTTGATATTGTTACATTAGATAGTGCCCATGGACATAGTAAAGGAGTAATAGAAGCATTAAAAGCGTTAAGAAAAAATTTTAAAAAATTACAAATTATTGCAGGCAATGTAGGCACAGCAGAGGGTGCTTTGGCTTTGGCAAATGCTGGTGCAAATTGTGTAAAAGTTGGCATTGGACCAGGTAGTATTTGCACTACTCGTATTGTTGCAGGTGCAGGTGTACCACAACTTACAGCAGTTATGGAAGCAAGTAATGCTTTGAAGAAAAAAAATATTCCTGTTATTGCAGATGGAGGTATTCGTTATACAGGAGATATGGTAAAAGCTTTAGCTGCTGGTGCAAATACTGTAATGATGGGCAGTGTATTTGCTGGAACAGAAGAAAGCCCAGGTGAAACTATTATTTATGAGGGAAGGAAGTTTAAAACCTATAGAGGAATGGGAAGTTTAGGAGCTATGAGTCAAGGCAGTGGTGATAGATATTTTCAAGATGTAGAAGACGATACAAAAAAATATGTTCCAGAAGGTATTGAAGGAAGAGTTGCTTATAAAGGCACTTTAAGTGAAATTGTATATCAATATGTAGGAGGTTTACGTTCTGGTATGGGTTATTGTGGTGCAAAAAATATTGCAACCTTGCAACAAGCTTCTTTTATAAAAATTACCAATGCAGGCATGAAAGAAAGCCATGCACATGATATTGATATTACCAAAGAAGCTCCTAATTATAGCAGAAAATAAAACTTGATTGTTTTAAGAGAACAAAATTTTTCGCTTGCAAAAACTATTTACAGTTCGTTTAGTATTAATTGTTTTATACTACTCAAAGCAATTCTTTCTTGTTTCATACTATCTCTGTAACGAATAGTTACAGTATTATCTTCTTTTGTTTGATGATCTATAGTTACACAAAAAGGAGTTCCTATTGCATCTTGCCTTCTATAACGTTTACCTATTGCATCTTTTTCTTCATAAAAACATTTGAAGTATGGTTTGCATTCATCTAATAATTGTTTAGCAATTTCTGGTAAACCATCTTTTTTAAGCAAAGGAAGTATAGCTAATTTTACAGGAGCAATTTTAGTAGGAATATGCAATACAGTTCTGCTATCTGTTGTTCCATCTTCTTTAGTAATAACTTCTTCTTCAAAAGCATTGGATAAAACTAATAAGAACATTCTATCCAAACCAATTGAGGTTTCAACAACATAAGGAACGTAGTTGCCATAAGGTTTTCCTGTTGTTGGGTCAATGTCATTATCAAAATATTGTTGTTTCTTTTTGCTGTATAATTGGTGTTGTGTTAAATCAAAATCACTTCTTGAATGAATGCCTTCTACTTCTTTAAAACCAATAGGAAAATTAAATTCTATATCGCAAGCCTCTTTGGCATAATGAGCTAATTTAACATGATCATGATAACGATATTTTTCTGGAGAAATTCCTAAACTCAAATGCCATTTCAATCTTTCTTCTTTCCAAAATTTATACCATTCTCCTTCTGTGCCAGGGCGTACAAAAAATTGCATTTCCATTTGTTCAAATTCTCTCATTCTAAAAATAAATTGCCTGGCTACAATTTCATTTCTAAAAGCTTTACCTGTTTGTGCAATACCAAAAGGAATTTTCATTCTTGCTGTTTTTTGCACATTTAAAAAATTTACAAAAATTCCTTGTGCAGTTTCTGGTCTTAGGTACACAATGTTATCATCAGGATTATCAGAAGCTACTGCACCAAACTCTGTTTTAAACATTAAATTAAACTGACGAATATCTGTCCAATTGCTTGTGCCACTTATGCTACAGCTAATTTTGTATTCATCTATTAAAGCTTTTAGTTCAGTAAAATTTTCTGCTGCTAATAATTCTTCCATTTTATTTAGTAAATGATTAGCCTCCTCATTTTTACCAGCATTATTCAATTCTTCTGCTTTGGCTTCTATTAAATGATCTACACGATAACGCTTTTTACTGTCTTTATTATCAATCATTGGATCGCTAAAATTATCAACATGTCCACTTGCTTTCCATGTTGTAGGGTGCATAAAAATTGCAGCATCAATGCCTACAATATTTTCGTGCATTTGAGTCATGCTTTTCCACCAATAATCTCTAATATTTTTTTTAAGTTCTACACCATAAGGACCGTAATCATACACTGCACTTAATCCATCATAAATTTCGCTTGAAGGAAATACAAAGCCATACTCTTTGGCATGTGAAATAATTTGCTGAAAAATATTTTCTTGTTGAATACTCATAAGGCAGCAAACCTAATAAAAAAGCCAACATAATAAACAACGAAGCTTTTAAAATCTTAAAAAGAGAAGTTTATAAAAGCAAAAACTTCTCAATTTGAGTAGAGAAGTTTTTTGTGCCCAGAACAGGAATCGAACCTGCACATCATTGCTGATACCAGATTTTGAGTCTGACGCGTCTACCAATTCCGCCATCTGGGCTTTGTGTGGGTTGCAAATATAAAGGCATCAATTTAAACCTGCCAAAATTCGGTTAAGGTATTTTTTTTTGAAGTAATAATCTTTTACTTGCAACAACTCTTCTTCGGTAGAAATATTTTCTTTGTAATTTTCAATAATGCTTTTAACAGGCTCATATATTTGAGATTGAAAGTTTGAGATTTGAGATTTAAGATTTGAGATTAGCAATTTATTTTCTTCCATTTTAGCTTCCATCAACTGTTCGTTCAAATCCATAACATCCATTAAAAAACCTGATGAGAGCTGGTATTTTTCTTCCTCTTCAATTAAATTTTTAAGTTGTAAAATGTATTTCAAAACTTCATCTTCATGGCTAAATATTTTGAAAGCTTTATTTACCATTGCTGCTTTTTCTAAAGCATTTTGTTGTTCATCTTCAGTTGCATTTGTAAAAAAATCGGGATGAAATTGCCTACTTAATTCGTAAAACTTTTTTTTTACTGTTTGTGCATCTGGCTTGAAGGAAACAGGAATATTGTAGAGTTCAAAATAATTCATAGTGTTCATTAAAAACTCAAAATTACATTAATAAAAACGAATTTTCTTGTACTAACAATGTAATACTTTGCTATTTAAGAAAAAGATTTTTGAATTATACTTTAGCTACAAAATAGTTTTCCTGAAAATTATTTTTAATACTTACCTGTTTTTCAAAAATTCCAAACACTGTACTTCCTGTGCCACTCATACTGGCATACAATGCACCTTGTTCGTATAGGGCTTCTTTAATGTTTTTTATTTCAGGGTATTGTTGAAAAACAGGTTTTTCAAAATCATTGAGCAATTCTTTTTTCCAAGTGTTGATGGGTTGTTGTATAATTTCTTTAATAGATTTTTTAGGGATAGAAGGTGTAATATTGTTAAATGCCCAACCTGTATTGATGTGAATGTTTGGATTTACTATTACTAAATTATATGCAGATAAATCTAAATTAATTTCTTCCAATACTTCACCTCTTGAGGTAGCAAAACAAGGTTTATTGATAATGAAAAAAGGGCAATCGCTCCCTAACTGTAAAGCATAATTTTTTAATTGATCTAATGATAATTGCAACTTAAATTTTTCATTCAATAATTTTAGTGCAAAAGCACCATCAGCACTGCCTCCTCCTAAACCTGCACCTATGGGTATTGCTTTATGCAAGTGCATTTGAATGGAAGGTAAATCTGGAAAATCTTTTTTTAATAAATGATAGGCTTTAATGCAAAGATTATTTTGTTCATCTCCATTAATACTTAAACCTGTTGTAGTAAAATCTACTAATGACTGATGACTATTGACTGATGACTTTATCACTTCCAACCCATCTTTTATCATTATAGGATAAAAAACTGTTTCCAGATTATGAAAACCATCTGCTCTTTTATGAAGAATATTTAATCCAAGATTTATTTTGCAGTTAGGAAAAACGACCATGTTTTTTTAGATTTAAAGACTGGCAACATTTTATTTGTAATAGCTCTCAACAATCAAAATAATAAAATAATCTTTTTATCAAGGTTTTCTTTTATTTATTTCATCTCTTATTGCAATAGCTTTAATATAGTCTTCGTGTTCCAAAACGTCGTTTAATAAATTTTCTAATTCTTCTAAACTCATACTGCTTAAATCATTGGTAGAAGTTGCTGCATCATGAATATCTATATTTTCAACCGATTTGCGTTTGTATTCATTTTCATCTTCTTCAGGCATTACAATTCCTGCACTATCCATAATATTTGAATAAGTGTAAATTGGGCAGCCAAAACGTACAGCTAATGCTATAGCATCGCTTGTTCTGCTATCTATTTCAACAGTATAATTATCTGAATAACAAATTAATTCCGAGTAAAAAATTCCTTCTTCTAAATTATTAATAACCACTTCCTGTAATTTTATATCAAAAGCAGTCATAAAATTTTTCATTAAATCGTGTGTAAGAGGTCGTGCTGGTTTCATTCTTTCTAAAGCAACTGCAATGGCTTGTGCTTCAAAACCTCCTATTACAATAGGTAATCTTCTTAAGCCATTTACTTCACCTAAAACAACTGCATAAGAATGAGTTTGTGTAATGCTATGACTTAAAGCAATAATTTCTAATTCAATTTTCTTCATAAGCAATGAGCATTTGCTTTGGTTTTCTGTTTATAAAAATATAAACAAAATTAAGGTGTTCGTTTGTTTAAGCAACAATGAAATATAAACTAACTTTTAATTTGGCTTTGTTCTTTTTTTAATTGTGCATCAAAGAAAAAAGTTCCAAAAGGTACTAAGGCAGATATAAAAGCATTTATTAATTTATTCCATTTCCAATTATGTTGAAACTTTACCCTAATAGCCAAAAATATATAGACAATAAAAAAATACCCATGCACCCAGCCAACAATTTTTACAGCCAATTCTTCTTTCCATATATATTTTAAAGGCATTGCAAAACCTAATAACAGCAACCAAGAAAAGGCTTCACAAAAGCCTACTAATCTTAATCTTCCTAAATTATCATTCAACCATTTATTTATCATATTTTTATTTTAAACTAATATTCCTCTTTTGTTTTTTGATTATTATATTGTTTTCTTTTTTCATTTACTTTATAAGGATTATCTATCGGTTCTTCTTTTTGATTTTTCTTAGAAGGTTTGGTTTCCTTAATTGGTTTTGGAACAGGAGGATTCCCTAATATAGGATCTACGCCATTCATATCAATAGCATAATCAAAAACTTTATAAACATACACCCAAATGCCATTTACCCATTTAAAGCCTTCATAATCTCCATCAGGAATTAATGTTTGTTTTTGTTCTGGCTCTTTGCTTTCACTAATTAAATGATCAAAAACAATCATGCCTAAATCGGTATCATAATTCAATTTTGCTCTTGCTTCTTTTTTGTATTCTAAACAAAAACGAAAAGCTGGTTGCTTGGGTTTTATTTCATCGTTTGGATATTGAAAATATCTTCCTCCCAAAACAGGGTTGGCATTTTTATCAAAAGTTAAAACTTCTATCCATTTTTTATTGCTTTTTTCATTGTTTTCATCTAAACCAATTAGCGTGTAATATTTTTTATTGTTGTAGGTGGTTAAAATAATTTTATAGTACAATGCACCAATCCATCTTTGTGCTGTTCTTATAGAATCTACAGGGTTTTCAGTATCATCAGAAACATCAAATAATGGAATTAATTTTAAAGAACCATCAGCTGTATTCATTTGTATAGCTCCTTTTTGACGAATAGAACTGTAATCTTTTACCAACTGCCAAGTAAAAATTTTAAAGCTACTATCGGGTGCATATAATTTTGAAATAGTTGTTACCGAATCGAAATTGTAATAAAAAGAGTAGGGGGTTTTTAATGCTTTAACCAACCCTCTTGTAAAAAAACTATCAGCTCTGTACCTATCAAGTGCTTCTTCTGCCATAATCATATTATTGGCATAAGGAATAATTTCTGCTTCCATTTTTTGCAAATTATTTCTGTTAGCTTCTGTTAAATGTTGTGTAAAAGCAATAGTATTTATTACAGAAAATAAAACTGATAAAAAAAATTTCATAGTTCAAAAAATAAAAATTGAAATTACAGTAAATATTGTTATCTGTTTATTTTAAAAATCAAAAAAAGTAATTTCATTTGTTGTTAATAATCTACGATCTTTTGTTAATTAAATAAACAGTTGCAAGCTCAATTTGTATAAAATATATTTTTGTAGTTATGAGAAAGAATTGTTTTTTATTATCCGCTTTGGTTATAACAGTAATTTCATTATCTGCTCAAAATTCATTTATAGATTATCAAAAGAAATTTCCGAGAGTAATGAATGCCTTGAAAACGAAAGAAGATACTTTAAAAAAACAGTTTGCTAAAGAAAATTTACAATGGCCTCCTAAACAGCTTTACATTAGAAGTTTTAAATACGATTCTCAATTAGAAGTTTGGGTAAGAAGTAATAATAAAGAAAACTATAAACTCTTTAAAACCTATAAGGTTTGTGCTTTAAGTGGCAACTTAGGTCCTAAAAGAATTCAAGGTGATTATCAAGTGCCAGAAGGGTTTTATTACATAAATAATTATAATCCTAAAAGTGAATACCACTTGAGTTTAGGCATTAATTACCCTAATGCATCTGACTTATTGTTAAGCGATTCGGCAAGACCAGGCAGTGAAATTTATATTCATGGAAAATGCACAACAGTTGGTTGTATTCCAATAATGGATACCCCAATGGAGGAGTTGTATATTTTAACTTCTTATGCCAAACAAAATGGAGAGGATTTTATACCTGTTCATATTTTTCCTATAAAATATAATGTTGTTAAAAGCTCAGAAAAATTAAACCTTATTACTAAAGACGATAGAGAATACAAATTATTTACCGAAAAACTAAAAGAGGTTTTTGATTATTTTGAACAACATAAACAACTCCCCATAATTTCTATAAATAATCAAGGCGACTATGTAATTATGTAGTTTTAATACTTATTATTGCACAAAATATTATTTACGCTTTATACAAAAAAATTATGAAAAAGTTATTCAAATTTATTCTACCAGTTATAGCTGTATTATTTTTTGCTGCAAATGCAAATGCTCAAACAAATTGGGTATCACAAAAAATAAGTAATAAAGTAATAGTAAAATTTCCTAAAGCTCCGGAAGTTTTGCAAGAAAATGTAGCCTATAAAGCTGTAGGCGATGATTCTACTACCTATACAGCTACTTATGCTGATCTTGAAACTATGGGTTTAGATTCTGCTACACTTGCAAGTATGGTTGAAACTGAAGAGTTTTTTGAACAATTTAAAACAGGTTTTACTGCTCAAATGGAGGGGTTAGAATTAAAAAAATCTGAAATTGTAAAATGGAATGGATTTGTATCTTACAATTTAGAAGGAGATGTACAAGCAAAAGGAAAAAAAGCTTTTATAAAAACTATTTTCATAGGCTCGCACATGTTTACATTTTTTTGTATAGCTCCTACCGATTTTTATACTAAAAACAAAGAGGTATTTGTTGGAGCTCTTGAATTGGTAAAATAAAATACCAAGTTATTCTGAACAAAAAAAATGTCTTGTTGAACGAAGTGAAACATCTGCCTATAATTCAGTCATTTTTCGCTTCGTTCAGAATGACATAAATTATAACATCAATTTATATTGATTGAAGCAAAATATCAGTTCATCATAAAGTATTGCTTTTAAAACAACATTTCCTTTCTGCCAATATTCCATCTTACACCTGCAGAAATAACATTGGTATTGTGTGTACCTGAAGTTATTGTTTTAAAATTTCTTGATAAAAGGGAAACGTCAATAAATAAATTTTCTTTTATTTCATAACTGGCAAGTAGTGTAAGTATAGTGCATGTTGCTGTATTTCCTGTACCAACTTTCCAGCCATAATCAAATGGGCGTGTTTGTATAAACTCGAAAATATTACTACCGTAATTTTGATTAACACCAAGAATACTGCTATCCAAACCTTGTTTGTAATAAATTAATTTAGCTTCCAAATATAATTTTTTCAAAGGCTGATAACGAACAACTCCAATGTATTCGCTAAAATTTGAACCTAATGGATGTGCCAATGGTTGATTGTAATGATTGTAACTTGCAACTGAATCAGATGCTGCATAAGTAAACGGGCGAACAACATTTGTTTCTACTTGTGCATCTAAATTTTTAATGCCAAATACATCAACATATTTTAACCCTGCTTGATAGCCAAATCTGTTACCCCACCAATCATTTTTTAATTCTTCTGTTTTTAATTTATCAATCATTAATTGCCCATATACTTGAAAACTTTTTGCTACATTAGCTTTCACATCAAAACCTACATAAGATTTATCTCCTTTATTGTTAGATATATTTGTAAACATTACAGGATTAAATAATGGTAAGCTAATTGAGCTTGTGTTGCCCAACATCAATCCTTCAAACAAGCCAATATTCAACCATTTTGTAGCATTAAAATTCAAGTAACTTGCTCTAAAATATTTTCTTGGAAAAACTCTATCGCTACCTACATTTTTATAAGAAACTAATTCGGCAAAAATATTTTGATATTGAAATTTACCAAAGTGTGTGTTTACTTTTAAGAACATATAATTGGTACTAAAATCACTTAAAAATAAACTTCTAAAACCATTGCCAATAAAATTTCTATCATACGCTAATTGCATATCCATAAACTTTGTAACCTTCCAACTCATGCCTCCTCTTACATCAAAATAATCTACACCATCTCCTTTGAAAGTTTTTATATAACCACCGCCAGGGTATGATAAAAATTTACTTCTCCAAGCGTTTAAATAATCTCCCAGTCTTTCTTGATTTTCTGTAAAATAAAAATGAAAGCCAATTTTTTTACCAATAATTCCACGCATATTGACACCTCTTGTATTGATAAATGTGCTTTTGCTTGTACCACCTTTACTGCCTTGTTGATAATCTATAATTGGGTTGGCAATTAGTATAAAATCTTCGTTTTGCATATCAACCATATTGGCACGGTTGGTATAAAAATATTTTAGAATACTCTTTTCACTTTTGTAAATTTCTTTGGGTTTGCTCCATTCACTGTTAGCCATTAAAAAGCGTTGCATATTATATTTATCAATCTCCGAAAACCTTTTTGCAGCTTTATTTCCAGCATTGTATAAACTATCCCAATAATCAACTTGATGAACAATGTTTTTTCTGTTATAAGGTTTTATAGAAGAAAAAGATAAAGCATTTGAATTTGCTTTTATATCCATTCTGTTTAGCAACCATTCTTCTTTGCCTCCTAAGGTTAAATAACTGCTTTGTGCTTGTAAAAAAACAGGAAGCGTTATTAAGGTTAAGTAAAAAATATGCTTTGTAAATTTCATAATATTTTTATTTCAAGATTGTAATTAAAATTCAAATTGTCTTCTTGTAATATTCCATCTAAAGCCAACATTAAAAATGGCTGTACTGTTGTTATAACCAGATGCTAATTTGTAATTTCTCAGCACAATTCCAGCATCAATAAATAAATTCTCTTTTAATTCATAAGCTGCATTTACATTAAAATACATACAAGTTGCTTTATCTCCTGTGCCAATTTTCCATCCATAATTAAATGGTCTGTCGCTATAATCTTCTAAAATATTTGTACCCATATATTTTCCAGCAGAGTCTTGCCCTTGGTAGTAATACATGAATTTTGCATCTATATACAATTTGTTTAAAGGCTGGTATTTAGCAGCAACAATAAATTCTTGAAACCCAGCACCCAAAGGGTGTGCAATAGGCATATTGTTGTTGCTATAATTAGAAACTGAATCAAAGTGTGTGTAAGTAAAAGGTCTTACTCTGTTGCTTTCTACTTGTACATCTAAATTATTTATGTTGAAGGCATCAATATATTTTACACCTAATTGATAACCATATTTATTAGCCCACCAACCTCGGCTTGCTTTGATTTCACTTAATAAAAATTCATCTAACAATAGTTGTCCATATACTTGAACTCTCTGTTTAATATTGGCTTTTACATTCAAGCCAAGCATAGCATTATCAGGGCTTCCACTTTGTTGTTCCATTGCTCTTAAAAAAGTAAATGGTAATAAATAATTTAACTCAAATTGATTTTTTCTTCCAAAAACAACGCCATCAAAAATGCCAATGTTCAACCATTTTGTTGCATCAAAGCTTAAGGTATTGATGCGTAAATATTTTTTATAATCTCGTTTTTTTACAATTCCAAATTGAGGAGTTAGCTGTATGTATAAGCTTTCAAAATTCAATTTCCATAATCTTATATTGGATTTAAAAAATAAGGAGTTGCCACTAAAATCGCTTAAAAACAAACTACGCATTCCGTTGCCAATAAAGTTTCTATCATATCCAACTTGCATATCCATAAACTTAGCAAGTGTCCAAGAGGCAGAAGCTCTAACATCAAAATATTGTACAGCATTATTATCAATATTTTTAAAATTACTAAAACCAGGAATGGCATGAAACTTAGCAGTAAAAGCATTTACATAAGATGGAGTCCTTTCTTGATTACCTGTTGCAAATACATTAAAAGCAATTTTTTTAGCAATTAAACCTTTAGCTTCAAGCCCTGCACTCATTAAATAATTACCTTGATTGTTATCTGTTTCAAAACCATATTTTACCTGTGCAGCAGGGTTTACAGTCATGAAAAATTTGGGCTTATTAATTTCAAAAACATTGAAAGATGTTTTTTTATTATTGAAAGATGAAGATGAAGCAGTATATTCTTTATGGGTCATTAAAAAGCGAGTAATATTATATCTATCTACCTTACTTAAACTTCCTGCAATACGATTATTGTTTCTTTGTAAACTATCAATTATTTCAACTTCTTTTACTAAAAGCCTTGTGTTGCCTGGTTTTAAATAAGATGCACCAAAAGCTGTTTGCTTCGTTTTTATATCTAATCTATCCAATAAATTATACTCTTTATGTCCTAAAGGTGTATAAGATGTTTGTGCATTAACAATATACCAAAACAATAACATTGAAATTGTTAGAATAGTTTTTATACTTTGCATTTTGTAATATTGAGTATTAAATTCAAAAATAAAAGTAATGAGCAATTATTTAATTAAAGATACAAGGATAGTGAATGAAGGGCAAAGCATTTATGGTGATGTGTTGATAAAAAATGCAATTATTGAAAAAGTTGGAGGAGTTATTAACACCAATGAAAATGTAAATGAAATTAATGGCAGTAATAAAATTTTACTGCCTGGCGTTATAGATGATCAAGTACATTTTAGAGAACCTGGACTTACACATAAAGCAACTATTTATACAGAAGCAAAAGCTGCTATTGCAGGTGGTACAACGAGTTTCATGGAAATGCCCAATACCAAACCTCCTGTATTTACGCAAGAATTGTTAGAAGAAAAATACAATATTGCTCACCAAAATTCTTTGGCTAATTATTCGTTTTTTATGGGTACTGGAAATGATAATTATGATGAATTAATGAAAACAAACGACAAAAAAAACGAAGTGTGTGGTATAAAAATATTTATGGGCAGCAGTACAGGAAATTTGTTAGTGGATAATCCTATTTTGTTAGATAAAATATTTGCCAATGCAGAACTTTTAATAGCTACACATTGCGAAGAAGAATCTATTATTTTAAACAATTTAGAAAAATTAAAAAAAGAAAAAGCAGTTTTAGAACCAGCCGACCATGCAATTATAAGAAACGAAGATGCTTGCTATGAAAGTTCTTTAAAAGCTATACAATTAGCACAAAAGCATGATACTCGTTTACATATTTTACACATCAGTACTGCCAAAGAATTACAATTATTTGGCAACATGATGCCATTAAAAGAAAAAAAAATAACTGCTGAAGTTTGTGTGCATCATTTACATTTTACAGCAAACGATTATGCAAGCTTGGGGAATAAAATAAAATGCAATCCAGCTATTAAAACAGCAGAAAATAAAACTGCTTTATGGCAAGCTTTATTAGATAATAAGTTAGATATTATTGCTACCGACCATGCACCTCATACTTTAGAAGAAAAAAATGTTTCTTACGAAAATGCTCATGCTGGTTTGCCCTTAGTGCAACATGCCTTACAACTCATGTTGTATTATGTTCAACAAGGAAAAATATCTATAGAAAAAGTAGCTGAAAAAATGAGTCAAGCTGTTGCTGAATGTTACAACATAAAACAAAGAGGATTTATTAAAGAAGGCTATTTTGCTGATTTAGCTTTAGTAGATATGAATAAACCACAAACAGTAACTAAAGAAAATATTTTGTATAAATGCAAATGGAGTCCATTAGAAGGGTTTAATTTTAATGCTTCTGTAACACACACTTTTGTAAATGGAAATTTGGTGTATGAAAATGGAATTTTTAATGAAGCAATAAAAGGGCAACGACTAAAATTTGATAGATAATTTTTTAAAAATTTCGGCTATACAATTATGCAAGTTGATAAAATAACACAGTTGGATTTGTCTTTATTTAGTACTGATGAAAACCTTTCTATCTTTCATTTATTAAATTATACCACTACCAGCAGAGGCAAAGATTATTTACATTACATCTTAAACAATCCTTTATCTACACTTGCTGAAATTGAAGATGCACAAAATACCATACAACAACTGCAATTATTATTGCCTCGATGGAAACATACCATTAACAATGGAACATTAATGGTTATTGAAAAATTTTATGAAACCCCATTGACAATACATTCAAACGAGCCAACAAACATCAACACTTTTTTTTATAAACTGCTTAATAAAGAAGATTTTTCATTAACCAAATATTCAGTTGAGCATTGTATTTATTTTATAAAAGGAATAAAAATGATTCAACAACTTCTTACCAATGCTCATGGTAAAAAAATGGATTATTGGAAAGAAAAAATAAACCTCTTACTCAACAAATCTATAATTGAAGAAATTTTACAAACAGATAATCCTAAAGCATTAGCAGATAAAAGTATTTTAAAATTTGCCCGATTTTTAAGAACAGATTTTAAACACAACATCAACCAATTACTCCATGTTTTTGAGCAAATAGATGCTTATATAAGTTTGGCTATTGCTTGTACAGAACACAGTTTTATTTTTCCAGAAATTCAAAATTCATCTCAACCATTTATTGATGCAGAAGAACTCTATCATCCTTTGTTACAGCAAGCTGTAAGCTATTCTTTTACTTTAGATGAAAAGCAAAATTTTCTTTTTTTAACTGGAGCAAATATGGCTGGAAAAAGCACTTTTATAAAAGCTGTTGGCGTAAGTGTTTATTTGGCTCAATTAGGTATGGGTGTTCCTGCAAAAAATATGAAAATAAGTTTGTTTGATGGTTTGTTGAGCAACATACAGGTTACTGATAATATTATGAAAGGCGAAAGCTATTTTTTTAACGAAGTGCAACGCATAAAAAACACAGTAGAAAAAATTAGCAATGGAAAAAATTGGTTGATTTTAATTGATGAATTGTTTAAAGGTACCAATGTGCAAGATGCCATGAAGTGCAGTACTATTGTTATTGAAGGGTTATATAAAATGCAAAATGCTTTGTTTATTCTTTCAACGCATTTATATGAAATTGCAGATGATTTAAAAAAACATGCTAATATTCAATTCAAATATTTTGAAACAAGTATTAGCAATGAAAAACTTATTTTTAATTACCATTTAAAAAATGGTGTGAGTAATGATAGAGTTGGCTATTTAATTTTAAAAAGAGAAGGTGTGATTGATATGCTTGAAAAATTAAAATAAAATTTGAACAAACTTGAATTATTGCCTTTCGTAACAACCCAAATCTGGCGTATTTATATTTCTGTTGTTGCCATCTAAATCAAATAATAAACCAGCATTACTGCCTTTTTGCAAAGCACTTGAGTTGGCTCTTAAATGAAAGTTGTAATAACGATTTGCTATATTAATACTATCAAAACCTGGTGGAGCATTTTTTAATTTATTGCCAATAAAATTAGCAGTTGCAGGTTCGTTGCTTTTTAATTTATACAAAGTGTTATTGAAGGTTACATTAAACAATGTATTGCCTTGTTTTTTTATTAAAATTTCATCATCGGGAATGCCGCCTTCTCCATAAAAAATACAGTTTGTAAAATTGGCATTGATGTCGTTCGATGTTGTTTGATTAACAATATTACTTACGGTAAGCACAGGATATTTATGTTGCAAATAAAAATTGCCATAGCTTACTACCGTACAATGTTTAAAATTATAATTACCTCCTGCTGTTAAAAAAATATTGTAGCCACAATTACTTACCAAACAATTATTTGCATTGATAGAAGAATTTGTTGCTCCTATGGCTACATCATAAATATTGTCTAAAATACATTCATTCAAAGTAACTTTTGGGTTAAGATTAATGGATGGATTTTGTGCAATAGTTCCTTGATAAGCATTTTTAATAATGCAGTGTTGCAACACATTATTAAAGCTGTTATCAAAAAAATAAATACCTGGCCAGCCACCTGGAAAATCTCTATAAGGATCATCTAATCTATCGCCAGTAAAAACAATTTTAGTGCTATCATATTTTTCTCCAATAGCTTGTAATGAGCCATGCACAAGCATTGGGGCATCTGCATGAAAATAAACTTTCGTGCCTTTGTCAATGGTTAATGTAACAGAAGGTTGTACAGTTAATGAACCCAAAATAACAATAGGCAAATCTTTATGCCAAGTGCTATCTGTTGTTACTAAAGTGTTTCGTAAAAAAACAGCATTTTGTCCGTAAGCATCTAATTGCACAAAACGTGTATTGCCATTGTAATCTATTTTAATACTGTCTTGCACAATAAAAGGCAAATTATTTGCATTGGGATTAATAGTAACCATTGCAAAAACATAAATACTATCGTTGGCATTTATTTCAATATTATTAAAAGAAGTACCTGCAATACCATCTACATTTATTTTAAAATAAGAAGTATTGCCACCCATTAATTGTATGTTGGAGAGCAATAACTTTTTATCGTTAGGATTATAAATTTTAAAAGACTGTGTAATAGAACCTGTAGAAGTAAAAACTGTATCATAATGTAATGTATCTACAGATGTTCTAAGTAAAGCATCAGAGCTTGTAATAAAGCCTTCTTTTTTACAAGATGTAATACAGGTTATTACAATACAACACAATAAAAAAAATCCTACAATTTGCTTCATACTTCTTTCAAAAATAAAGGCTTTATACATACAATCAAGTTTAAAATAAAGTGTTGCTCAATAAAACAAAAAAGCCTGCATAAAAATTAGCAGGCAATATTGTTGTTAAGCACTAAAAATTAAGATGCTTTTGCAGCACTTTTAGTACTTGATTTTGTTTTTTGAGGTCTGCTTTTACCATAAGAGCCTTTAAAACGTTTTCCTTTAGTAGTTTTTTTATCACCTCTACCCATAATTGTATTTTTTGTTTTAAATAAATTTAATTAACAGCGAAAATAAAAAATCCTGACGAAAGAACGACAGGATTTTTTACTACAGTTTGTAAATACTTAGATTTTAGAGCTAAGATCTTTACCAGCTTTAAAACGAGCAACTTTTTTTGCTTTAATTTTAATAGTTGCACCAGTTTGAGGATTACGTCCTGTACGAGCTGCACGTTTTGATACAGAAAATGTACCAAAACCTACTAAGGTTACTTTATCACCTTTTTTTAAAGTTTTAGTTACTGCACCTACAAAAGAATCTAAAGCAGCATTAGCTTGAGTTTTTGTGATACCTGCATCTTCTGCAATCTGAGAAATCAATTCAGCTTTGTTCATGATTAATTGTGTTTAAATTGTTTAATTAGTTAGTACAACAAATGTATTAGCTTTTGTGAATGAACAAAAAAAAATTCTTACCGATTGTGTTTTTTTATTTTCTTTAAAACCCTTACAAACAAAGGAGTTTAAAGAAATACATAAAATTGATAATTGTAATTGAGATTTATTTATTTGCTGAAACCCTTTACTGTAAAGGGTTTCAGCAAAATCGTTTTGAATGTAATGATAATAAGGGTTTGAGAGGAATATAGGAAAGATTTGTATTCAACAAAAAAACATAAAAAAACTATCCACACTCAATGCACAACTTGCATTAAAGACCTAAAAGCTATGAATTTATTGCCCCAAGCCTTAATGCCTGCTTCTCTTAAATTACTTGCATACAGCTCTATATAACGATTGTAATTGGCTTTACTTTCTGCAAAATATTGTACAGCATAAGTTATTCCATCTGCTTCATCTACTTCCAAAAGTTTTACAAACTGATGATGTGTAAAACAGCCTGTTGCTAATACTTCAGGAATATGAATTTCTTTCATCCATAATAGCCATGCATCGTTAATGCTTTTATCTACTTTAATGGTTACGTTATATATCAGCATTTATTTTTAAAAATATTTTTTACTTCTTTTAAAATAGGTTTAATTTTTTTTAGCAACCATTGTTAAAATAGTTGCAATGCCTGTAAGTTCATTGCTATCGTCAAACATTTCTACCAACCATTTTACAATACCTTTTGGAATATCATTTTCGTCTTTAGTATCCTGAGCAATTTTTTCTTTACAAGTAAAACGGATATAAATTTCTGTTCCTGGGTAAACTGGTTTTGTAAAACGCAATTCATCAATACCATAATTTAATAAAACAGGATTTTTTTTGTAACTATCAACAAATAAGCCTGCTGCAGCACTCATAATAAAATAACCATGTGCAACTTGTTGTTCAAACATAGTTCCTGAAAAATCTGTTGTTGCAATGTGTGCATAAAAATGATCTCCACTTAAATCAGCAAATTTGTCAATGTCTTCTGAAGTAATTAATCTTTTTTCTGTGATGAGTTGATCACCAATTTTTAGTTCTTCAAAATATTTTGTAAAAGGATGAACTGTATCAATATTTCCTTTTGCATTGGGCTGAAAAACTTTGCTTACAGCAGTTATCATACTTGGGCTGCCTTGTATAGCTACACGTTGCATATAATGTTTTATTCCTCGTAAGCCTCCCATTTCTTCACCTCCTCCTGCACGACCTGGACCTCCATGAGTTAATAAAGGCAAAGGACTTCCATGCCCTGTACTTTCTTTAGCACATTCATTATTCAGCACTAAAATTCTTCCATGATAAGCACCTGCACCAATAACATAATCAGCAGCATTTTTTTCAGATGTTGTAACTATTGTACTAACTAAAGAGCCTTTACCCATTTTTGAAAGTGATATTGCATCATCCATTGTTTTGTATGGCATTAAAGTACTTACAGGTCCAAAAGCTTCTACTTCGTGTACTTCTGGAGAGTTAAATGGATTTTCATTTAATAAAAGTAAAGGGCTGATGAAAGCTCCTTTTTCTGAGTCTGCATCTATTGTTGTTACACTATCTAAGCTGCCATAAATAATTTGTGAGCTGGCTAATAATTTTTGTATTTTTTCTTTTACTTCATCTCTTTGTTTTATACCTGCAAGGCTTCCCATTCTTACTTTTTCGTTTAATGGGTTGCCAATGGTTGTTTGCGACAATGCTTTGTTTAATGCTTGTTGTACATCTTCTAATTTATTTTCAGGTACAAATATTCTTCTTATTGCTGTACATTTTTGCCCACACTTTACCGTTATTTCTTTTCTTATTTCTTTAATAAAAATTTCCCATTCTGGCATATCTGGTGTAATGTCATCGCCTAAAACAATACAGTTTAGAGAATCTGCTTCCATATTAAATGGTACATTTTCTTCTATAATTTTTTTATGAGATTTTAGCATTAAACCAGTTGAGGCACTTCCTGTAAAAGTTATTACATCTTGGCTTGAAACAAAATCAAGCATATTGCCAGCACTACCACATATTAATTGTAATGCACCTTTTGGTAAAATATTTGAAGCTAAAATTTCTGCTACTACTGCTTCTGTTAAATAAGATGTAATGGTAGCAGGTTTTACAACACAAGGCATTCCTGCTAATAAATTAACTGCAATTTTTTCCAACATGCCCCATACAGGAAAGTTAAATGCGTTGATGTGAATAGCAACACCTTCTTTAGGAACTAATAAGTGATGCCCCATAAAAGTATTTTGTTTACCAAAAAGATGTTGTTCACCATCTAAACAAAAGCTGGTATCAGGCAATTTTCTTCTAAGCGATGCATTGGCAAATAAATTTCCAATACCTCCTTCAATATCAATCCAGCTATCTGCTTTTGTAGCACCTGTTTGATAACTTATTGCATAAAATTTTTCTAAGTGTTTTCTAAGGTGCATAGCCAATGCTCTAAGCATTAAACCTCTTTCATGAAAAGTCATTTTGCGAAGCGTATTACTATTATTTCTTGCATACTGCAATACCTCTTCAAAATTTATTCCTTGTGTACTTGCAGTTGCAATAGCATTTCCTGTAACTGCATTGTATAAAATTTGTCCATCGCCATCGCCTGTAATTTGCTTACCTAAAATATAATTGTGTAGTTTTTGCATAAATGTTTTTTTTAGAAAATGATTGGTTACAAATTTAGGGGATTGTATTGCTTGTGTTTTTTAAAAAACTTAGGCAGCATTTAATTATAATATAGCCTCTTACATCAAACTTTAATTTCAAATACATGTATAAAGTATAAGGTTGAGTGATTTGCAGTTTTAAAAATAGATTTCAAAACGATGTTTTTCTATTTTTTTATGTATAAAAATTGTACGAATTATAAAAAAAAAATTTTTGATTTTTACCCCTATATTTGCGACTCATTAGAAAACTACGAACAGTATTTGTAATGTACGATTTTGATTTTATATGTATTATGATTTCTTTAAAGAAAGGGCATTCGATTAACTTTATATAACTGGCATACAGGAAAATTAAATAATAAAAAATTCCTGCTATGCCTCTTTTTTATGAGAACTTACAGCTAAACTATGTGAGTGATGTGGCGGAGCTGTATAAATTAATCACTTTTTAACTGCATTTATATATTTTATGAAACGAGTAGTTCTTTATATTTTTAGTGCTGTATTATTATTTACCTCTTGCACTAATGTAAAAAAATTAGAGCGTTCTTATCAATTATTTCAAACAGGATTAGATAGCATAAGCAACTATTCTTACAAAAGCCTTGTATTAAAGCCTGATGATATTGTAAGCATAAAAGCTTATACAGCAGCAACAGCAAGTCAAGAGCAAGCTGCACTCTTTAATTTATTAGGTGGAAAATATGTAATAAGTAAAGATGGTAATCTTGAGTTACCCAAAATAGGTACATTTAAAACAGTAGGTTTAACTTGTAACCAATTAAAAGAATTTTTATCGGCTGAGTGGGGTAAATATGTAAAAGACATTATTGTAGATGTGCAAATGAATGGTTTTTCTGTTAATGTTTTAGGAGAAGTTGGAAGCCAAGGAGTAAAAATATTTAATTCCGAAAAAGCTACTATTATTGATGCTTTAGCAATGTCTGGTGGTTTAAATGTAGATGGAAAAAGGAATGATATTTTGGTTATTAGAGAAGAAAATGGAAAAAGGCAAAGCTATTTTATAGATTTAAGAGATACAAAATTTTATCAATCGCCAGCATTTCAACTACAACAAAACGACCTTATTTATGTAGGTGCAGATATGAGAAAATTTAAAGCCATGAGTGGTGCAGAGTTTAGAAATAATATTATGCCTATTACTCAAGCAGTTAGTATTTCAATTAGCTTAATAAACTTATTGCTTCTTATAGGAAGACGATAATAAATTTGAAAAAATATTTTTAAAAATCAATGAACCCTTCTGTTTCGGCAAATCCCATTTCATTAATGCCACAGGGCAATACAGGTAAATCAAAATTTTCTGTTAGAGAAATTTTGATGAAATATCTTAGCTATTTCCCTTTGTTTATTTTATCTATGGTGTTATGTCTTGGCTCTGCTTTATTGTACATACGTTATAAAATTCCTATTTATAAAGCAACTACACAAGTATTAATAAGTAATAGCAGTGCTAATAAAAATGCTTCATCTCAGGTACAAACAGATTTAATTACACAAGCAGTTTCAGGTGTAAGGAGTATTAATTTGGATAATGAAATTCAGTTAATACAAACGACAAAGCTTTTAGAAAAAGTAGTGAGAGATGGAAATTTTAATATAGTATATAGTAAAGAAGGGAATATTAAAAATTCGGATGCGTATAAAAGCACACCTTTTACTTTTATTCCATTTTTTATTCCAGACTCTTCTAAGGTTTTCACTTTAAAACTTAAATCTATTAATAATATTGGTGGTGAAATATTTTCTAAAAAAGGTGTCAAACAATTCAAATGGGGCGACTCATTAAATGTTTGGGGTATGCGTTTTACACTAAATAAAGTAGATGAGAATATTGAATCTGAACAAACTCCCTTTACTATTCGTTGGTTACCTTTTCAATATGCCGCTAATCAAATGAAAGGTAGATTATCAGTAGGAATGTTAAGCCAAAAAACTAGTGTTTTAATTTTAAACTTAACAGGAGAAAGTAGAAAAAAATGTGAAGATTTTTTAAACGCCATGGTAAAAGAAATTATAAGAAGCGATATAGAACTTAAAAAAGTAGCATCTAATAATACTGTAGAGTTTATTAATAATAGATTGGTTATTGTAGAAAAGGAATTAAGCGATTTAGAAACAAAAATTAAAGATTTTAAAAAGAACAACCGCTTTTTTGATATACAAGGCGAGTATATGTATATACAAACCAGATTAACCGATGCAGAAAAAGCTGTTTTACAACTTCAGTTAGAAATTCAAAATATAGATTTAATAGAAGATTATTTAAAGAATAATAAAAGCATCGGAAAATCAAAAGTTATTCCATCTAATTTAGGAGTAGATGATATGTCGTACAATACGTTAATTGCACGTTACAATGATTTACAAACCCAAAAAGAAAAGTTAGAATTTGTTGCTTATAAAGATAATCCTACTTATTTAGAATTAGAGAATCAAATAATACAATTAAAACAAAGCATTTTAGAAGCAGGGGCTGTTTTAAAACAATCCAAAAGTTTAAAAATAAGTACTTATGAGGGAAGAACTGATGTAGATATGGATAAGTTAGCAAGCTTACCAGACAAGGAATTGATGATGATAGATATTACAAGACAAAAAGGAGTTAAAGAAAAATTATACTTATACTTATTACAAAAAGGGGAGGAAACGGCTATTGCTTCTGTTTCTACAGAGTCTAATTATCAGCCATTGGATAGTGCAGTATCATCTTACATTCCTGTTGAACCCAAAAGTAGCCAAATAAAAACCTTTGCCATAATTCTTGGTTTATTAATTCCAATAGGAATAATTTATTTATTGGATTTATTAAATGATAAAATAACTACCAGACAAGATATTGCTGAAAGAACTGATATACCCATTGCAGGAGAAATAAGCCATATTGATGCAGGAGGAAGAATTGTAGTAGAAAGTAGCAGAAATGTTGTAGCTGAACAGTTTAGAATTTTACGAAGTAGTTTGCAATTTATTTTACCTGCCAACAATAATACAAATACAGCAACCACTATTTTAGTAACCTCATCTATAAGTGGCGAAGGAAAATCTTTTATAAGTTTAAACCTTGCAGCAGTATTGGCTTTAACAGGTAAAAAAGTTGCTTTGTTAGAATTTGATTTAAGAAAATTAAAAGGAATAGAATTAAACGAAATTGATGATAACAATGAACGTGGAATTACTAATTATTTAATAGGGCAAACCAATGATATTGCATCTATTCAAAAAACTATCAAGAAGTTTCCTTTATTACATTTTTACACTACAGGACCCATTCCTCCCAACCCAGCAGAATTAATTATCAACGAAAGAACTGAAAGTTTTTTTGCAACTTTAAAAGAGCAATACGATTATATTATTATAGATTCTGCACCCATTGGTTTGGTAAGCGATTCATTTGCATTAAACAAATATGCAGATACTGTTTTGTACGTTATTCGTCAGCGATACACATTTAAAAAACAAATGGACTTTGTAAATGATATTAAAAAAGAAGGTAAACTACACAATATGGCTATTGTAGTAAATGATGTAAACCTTGCAGGGCGTTATGGTTATTATGGTTATGGCTATGGTTATGGTTATGGTTATATGTATAGATATGGAATGGGTTATGGTTACAATAGATATATTTATGGAGGAAAAAAGAAAGACCCTTATTTTGATGCCAATAAACAAGGCTACTTCGATGATAATGTAAAACTAAAATGGTATCAAAAAATTTTTAAAAGATAAATTTATTAATACTACTAAATCAAGATAAATAAAAAAGAATACATGCAACACTGGACAGAAGAAATAACACCAAAAACTTCCTTGTTAGACCTCAATTTAAAAGAAGTATGGCATTATAGAGATTTAATGTTCATGTTTGTAAAAAGAGATTTTGTAACTTTTTATAAGCAAACTATTTTAGGTCCTCTTTGGTTTTTTGTACAACCATTGCTTACAACTATAATGTATGTTATTGTTTTTGGCAACATTGCCAAAATATCTACAGATGGTTTACCTATGATGGTTTTTTATTTATGTGGCATCACTTTTTGGAATTATTTTTCCGAATGTTTTACCAAAACCGCTTCTGTATTTAAAGACAATGCCAGCATTTTTGGTAAAGTATATTTCCCTCGTTTGGTAATGCCATTATCTATTGTAGTTTCTAATTTAATCAAATTATCCATTCAGTTTTTATTGTTTATAGTTATTTTATTGTGGTATAAGTTTCAAGGAGCCAATGTGCATCCTAATATGTACATTTTACTTACACCCTATTTAATAGTTTTAATGGCAATTATTGCTTTAGGAGCAGGTATGATTATAAGTTCATTAACCACCAAATACAAAGACCTTATTTTTTTAATCACGTTTGGAATACAGCTTTTAATGTATGCAACACCTGTCATTTATCCCTTAAGTACAATACCAGCAAAATATGCTTTTATTATTAAAGCAAATCCGTTATCAGCAGTAATTGAAACTTTACGTTTTGCATTTACAGGTTCAGGAACTTTCAGTTGGATGCACTTGGGATATAGCAGTGTATTTGCTTTTGTATTATTAGCTATTGGTGCAATCATTTTCAATAAGGTAGAAAAAACATTTATGGATACAGTGTAGTTTCACTCATAATTC
>JAIXLB010000010.1 GCA_026931905.1 Chitinophagales bacterium | reverse complement strand
GTAACGAACTATTTTATTCTGCAACAAATTTTCATCTGTATTTTTTAAAAAACATTGCAATGAAGGGTTGTAAACTGCTAAGAACTGTATTATTTGTTGTTTCCTTAGAGTATTATTTTTAAAGTCATTTTCAAAAATATTTTTTGCAAAATCTTTTTCTTGTTCCAATAAAATTTGCTCTTGACTATTCAACCAATCATTGAACATTGTTGCAATGTTTTTTTGCTGCATTGCATAAGCAGGTTTATGAATGGTATGCAAATAAGCATGAATTTTTTTCTTATATCCATTGTATAATGAAAATACAAACAAAGCCCATACAACAGAAAAAAACAAACAAATAAAAGACATGGAATAAAAGAAAGAAGTAGGGTCGTTGTGTTTTTGAAACTTTGAAACCAATAATAAAATAATGCCAGATAGAATAATAGACAATTGGCTTATAGTTCCTTCTATGTTGGTTTGTAATTGTATTCTTTCTGCTGGCTCTGTAACTTGATACAACACTTTTGTAGATGGAGAATAAACGCCTTTTCTTAAAACCCTATCACTCCATTTTGCCATTAAAAAGAATATGATTACAAACAGTAAAACATCGTTGAAGAAAAGAATAGATATTACTGAAAGTATTGAAAACAATACCAATGCCAAAGGCAAAAGCAACAAAGAAAATTTCATGCCTCTTGTGCTTATAATATTAGATGAGAATAAAGAAAACAACAACTCGCCAATTTTAATAATGCCAAATAATACAGCCACAATATTGGCAATTTCAATACCTGATAAAGAGGATAAACTACGAACAGAAACTAAGTAAACATAATCTGAAAAATAGATGGCCATTACTGAAAAAAATGCAACAATGGCAAGGGTTCTATAAAACTTATCTTGTTTAAAAATTTTTGTATTGAACAACTTGGATTTCTTCGTTCCTTTTATAATTGTAAACTTAGATTTATTGAGCGTATAAATGTTATAAATAGGGAAAATAGAAAGTAAAATAAGTATGCCTGAGAATAAAAATAAATAAACAGGAGTGCCCAAAAATTTTGTAATTAAAGGAACAACTAGATAGCCAATAATAGAGGCAATAACTTCGCCTGTGCCAATTAAAGCAAGTAATCTTTTGTTTTGAGATAAATTGAAAAACTGTAAGCAAATACCTGAAAATCCTAATACAAACAATCCTGCAAAAGGAAATATAAAAATAAACCCTGCATAAGCTAAAAGTAGTGTAAATGTTGATGTTTCATCTAAAAAGAAATGACCAAAATACAATGCAAAGCAAGTAACAGCGAATAAAATAAGCACAATAAATAAACTAAAAATGCTACCTAATTTTCGTAATAAAAATTTAAAAAACTGCACCAATAAATAACCTAAAATACCTGCTATAATGTAAGCATAAGGAATGTCTGCTATGTTTACTTTTTTTATAAAATAACTGTTGGCTGCAACAAAATAAAATGAAGTAGAAAATCCTAACAACAACGAATGAAAAAATAAAATTCTTACAGGCTTTCGTTCATCAGAACGAACATCTACAAAGCGTTGTATAAAGGTTTTAATGGACACTTAATTTATTTAAACATTTAAAATTAAAAAGTAATGATGTTCGTCATCGCCTACAACCTGCCAACCATATTTTGTTGCAGAAGCAAAAGAACGTTCGTTGGTTTTTGCAATAGTTGTAAATAAATATTGAAACCTATTTTTTAATAAAGCTCTAAATTCATTTCTTATTAATACAATTAAGCCACTGCCATGATATGCTGTTTCTACAGCAGTTTGAATACCTACTGCAACAGTTGCATTTTTTTCAATTTTATTTTCTGTTTTTAATTTTGCAACTTCATCTTTATGCACTTGTAGCAAGCCTTCGTTAGAATGATTGGCTGTAAGCATATAAGCTACAATATTGTTGTTGTAATATGCTACCATTATTGCATTGTTCTGTATTAATTCGTCAAAAAAAAGTTCGTTGAAAACGCCAGATAAAAAGCCTTGCTTGGTGCTTCCATTTAATGCAGCTAATTGCCATTTAGCATTTAGTTCAACCAAGGTATTTATATCATTTTTAGTGGGTTGTTTTATTTCAATTTCCAACAAGTTATTTTGTACTGTTATATTATATTTCATTGTTGCTAATTGTTATTTACTAACTACACCACCAATACTTATTGTTTTATTTTTTGCATCGTAAAAACCAATTTCAAGTCCACCAATTGTATTACTTTCTAAACTATTGTAAGGACAAAGAATAACATACTCTTTGTTTTCTTTTGCTTTGCTTAATTGATGCCATAGAGGCAATAAAGAACAGTTTGCAGAACCACAAGAAATGTCTTCATCTATACCAAAATGTGGTGCAAAAACTCTTACTTCATAATCTATGTTTTTGTTATCTGAAAGTGCTGTAACCAAAAGCCCTCTTACTTTATTGATAGCTAATATTTTTTTTAATTTTTTGAAGTTGGGTTTTAGTTTTTTTAAAGCTTCAATGTTATTTAATACAATAATTTCATCGTGTAATTCTTTACATTTATAAAATGCTGCAACATTTTCTTTGGTTAATGATAAAGCTATAAGATATTCATTAAGCCTTGAATTTTCTACAGTTACAGGCATATAAGCTGGTAACTTTATTTGCGATACATTTTTATTTTTTGTTGAAATATTATTTACAGTTTCTAAGTTTAATTTCAAATTTTCTTTTGTAAATGAAATTTTTTCGTAACCATAAATTTCATAGATAAAATTAGATGCAATTAGAGTTGCATGAGCACAAATACCAAATTCGTTTCCCGAAGGAGTAAAATATTTTATAGAAAAATTATTGCTGTGCTTTTGTAACACAAAAGCAGTCATAGGCGATTTTTCATTGATGGCAATTTGTTGCATTGCTTTTTCATCAGGAAAATTTACTTTACAGAAAACAACACTTGCAGGATTGCCTACAACAACTTTTTCATTTACATTTTCAGAGTGTACAAAAACCCTTGCTTGTACAATTTGTTGTACATTTTTTAATAGTGTAGAATTATGTTTAACTTTTGATTTCATTTATTAAAACTCATAATTCAATTTTATAAAAAAGTTTCTGCCAGGTTGTAATAAACTTGATGGACTGTTTACGCCATCAGCAGCTCTACCAGCAGGATTAAAATAATAAGCATTAAACAAATTATTGCATACCAACTGTATAGTTGCCCCTTTGTAAAAAGTATAGCCAATAGTTGTATTTGCTATGGTATATGCAGGAAATTCTGTTTCAGGATTGGTTGGTACAGTTGTTCCTGTGCCAGCAAATTTATTTCCTACATAGTTTAAACGAAAGTTGAAATTTAATTTATTAAAAAGAGTATAATTAACTATTGCATTGATGTGATGCTTTGCTATATCAGCTACCAACAAATCTGATGGATTACCAGCATCATCAATAGTTTGCTTAGGATTGGTGTAAGTGTAATTTAAAATTACACTTAGGTTTTTGTAGTTGTAAGTAAGGTTGCTTTGAATACCAAATATTTTAAACTCTCCCAAGTTTTGATTTTGCGATGTGGTTGGAGATAAAATTTTTACACCTACTACATCTTTAATGAATGATTGATAAAAATCTACATCAATCGTTATATTCTTATTTATTTTTTTGCTTACAAAAAGTTCAAGATTTTTAATACTTTCTGTACCAAGATTTGGGTTAGGAATTCTACCAGCCGTTACACCAAATTTTGTAAAGTTTGAAACATTCATTATACCTCTGCTGTAAATTGCTTTTACCACCCAGTTATCTTTTGCAAAATCAACTACAAAACGTGGGCTTACTTCTGTTCCAAAGCCTCCATGTTTTCTTATGGTATTGTTATCAACTCTTGCACCTGCTGTTACTCCAAAATATTTTGCAAACCTATAGTTTGCTTGAGCATAAATACCTATATCATTAATGTTGTATTGATTGCCACCCATTACAGTTCCTGTATTTGCAGTGCCATTTTCTTCTGGATCTAATTTGTTTGAAGTGTTTAAATAATTGCCCTGTAATTGACTGTTGCGATATTCTATACCTCCTATTACATAAAAGTTTTGCATAGGAGTATAAAGCAATTTCATTTCTGTTCTAAACTGTTTATTGTTTTGAAAAAAATAAGTTATGTTATAACCAGGTGTGCTGTCTTTTATTAAATCTTTAATGCCTAAATTTTTTCTGGAGTAATTGTATAATGCTGCAACTCTTGTATCATTATCAATACCATGTATTCTATAATTAGATAAAGAAGAAAAACTAAGTTTATTGGATATTTTTTTATCGTACTTAACAGTTATAGATGTTCGTTTGGGAATCCAATAAACATTGTTTATGGCATAACCTAAATCAGTGTATAAAGCACCTGCAGCTTCATTTTTAAATATGTGTTGCATACTTATTGAAAACCCTCCAACATTAATTTTTCCATTGATTAATGTAAGTGAAGTAGGGTTGGCAAAGCCAACTTTTTTGCCATCAATAATTTTGTTGTAAGCAGATTTATCTAAGTTTCTTGCAGCATTAATGCCTGCTTGTGTAAGTACAATACTATCAGCAACTCCTGCTGTTGAATAAATGGTGTAATAAGGATGTGATGATGGCAAATTATTGGTGTTAATATAAGTCTGAGCATTGGTTTTAATATCCATTATGCTTTTGTAATTTACTCCATCATACACAGAGGGGTCGTAATCAAAAAAAGATTGTGAAGACATATCATGTCTATCAGAGCTATAATGTCTTGCAGTAAAAATTGCAGAAAAAATATTTTTCTTATAAGCCACTGTTACATCAGCATATTTGCTGTTGTAAGAGCCATAACCTGCATTTAAGTGTACACCAAAGTTTTTTCCTTGCTTAATAATATCTTCTGGTTCTTTGGTTATAACATTTATTACACCAACAAAAGCATTGGGTCCGTACATAGTTGATGCAGGTCCATAAATTACTTCTATTCTTTTAATATTGGTTACAGGGTATTGCCTTGAAATATCTGCAGTGTTTGTCCATAAATCATTTTCTTCAACACCATCAATAAGCAATAAAGTTTTTTCCATTGTTGTGGTTCTTAACCCACGTTGATAAGCATTGGCATAATTTACACCATACAACATTGAAATATCAAAGCCTGGTAAATCTGCCAACACTTCTATCAAATCTGTGTAACCTCTTTTAATAATATCATCTTTGGTAATAACATTAATGGTTGCAGGAGTTCTTCTTATATCTTCTGCTTTTTTAGACACCGAAGACACGATGTTGATGTGTTGTGAAGAACGAATTTTATTGAGTTCGTATCTAAACCTTTCTGGGTCTCTTGAGTCTGATGTAAAATCGTTATTGAGAATTAAAATTTGTCTAATACTTTCATCTGCTAAATCTGTTGAATCTATTGCTAAATAAGACATAGAGAGTAAGCGATAGGCTTGAATTTTATCTTCATAATTAAATCCATTTGCTTTATCAATACAGTTTGCCAGTTTTGAAATACATTCATTAAACCTCCCTATGTTGTATAAATTTTCTGCTTCTGTAATAGTGGTAGTATTACAAGTTTCCTGTGCTTGTATATTGGTTGCTGTTAATAGCAACAAGCCTATTATACCAATAATACAATGTTTTATCATAATACTTTTGTTTTTGAGTTTAAGTTAAAGGCAGTTTTATTTAATTGCTTTATACAAATCTTCCATTGTTTTTTTCCAGCCAATTATTTTTTTGTCTTCACCACACGAATACAAATGTTTGCCATCATTGCTATACCAAAGGTCATACACCCATTTTGTATGCCCTTCTTCAATTAGTGTAATAATGTCTTCTGTTGGTTTTTGAAGTAATGCTTGTTGCACATCTAATAATTTAATAGTATGATCTGCACTTGCAGCAGCTACTTGCCAAATGCCTGAATTTAGTTTATTAAACTTTACACTATTTACTCTTGATTTTTGTAAAGCATGTATAGATGGTGTTGCTGTTGTATTGTTTTCTTTTATCCAAATAGAGCCATCATAAGTTCCTGCTGCAATATAATTTTCATCTGCACTTACATCAATGCTTACTGCTTTTGATGGTAATGTAAAGGCTTGTGCTGCTTTGTTATTTATTAAATCTTCGTAAGAGTTGTAGATGAAAAATTTATTATTACCTGCTGTATAAATTTTACCTGATTTATTGCCTACAACCAAAGCAGTTAAATCTGTTCTTGGTTTTTTTTCTTGTTTTACCGTTGTATTTTCTAATGTAATTTTTGTAATTTCTTTATCACTTAGTACAATAAAATTATTTTTATTAATTGATGCAATACTTTTTGCAATACCCAAAAAACTAAACTCTGCTTGTTTGGAAAGTGTATTGCTTTTAGAAATTTCAAAAATAAATCCTTTGCTAGATGCTGTTGCTACAATCAATTTTGAAGCATCTTGAGTTACCAGCATGGCTCTTACATCTTCTTTTATATTGATAGAATTTCCTAAGGGTTTTACAATTCCATCATCTGCTTTTGCTGTATAAATTACACCAGATTCATCTGCAGTAAAAACAATATTTCCTTCAGGTTTTCCTGTTATACATTTTACTGGATAGGTGTGGTAGGTTGCTTGATTTTTATGATTAATAGCATCTGTCCAATTGCTGTGCAATGCAGCGTAAATTTCGCCAACTTGTTTTGGTCCATTGTTTTCTTTGTTTAATTCAAAAGCTTGGATGGCTAAACTTTTGCTTTCTGTTTTGTTGCCAGCTCTAAATTTAAACATTGAAAGGTTGGCTAAATTTCTTGCATCTGCTAATTCTTTTAATCTATTCGAAATTTTTCGTTGTTCTTCTGCAGTTTTTCTTTGTTTATCTGCTTCTATTTTTTCTGTTTCTGCTTTCTTTTTTTGTTTGTTTGCTTCAGCTGCATTTTCTTCTGCAGTTTTTCTTTGTTTGTCTGCTTCCTGTGCTTGCTTTTCAGCATTTATTTTTTGTTTAGAAGCTTCTTCAGCATTTACTTCTGCTGTTTTTCTTTGTTTATCGGCTTCAGCTTTTTGTTTTAGTGCTTCTGCTGCATTTTCTTCTGCAGCTTTTTTTTGTTTATCTGCTTCAGTTGCATTTTCTTCAGCAACTTTTTGTTGAGCCAAAGCATTTTTTCTTTCTTGTTCGGCTTCTTGTGTTTTATTTATAGCAACCAATTTTTGTTTGTTGGCTTTGTTGCGTTGGTCAAAAGAATATATTGCTAATAAAAATGCTAATAAGGCAATACAGGAAATAAATATTGCAATTACTCTTGCCCTTCTAAGCCTTTTCTTTTGCATTTTTTCTTTATGCTGTAATTCAAGTTCGCTTTGTTGTTTACAGTAATCTAAAAAAAGAATTGCTTTTTCAAAATAATTGTTATAACGAGAAGCCCAAGTAGTGTTTGGCTTTGCTTCTTCTTTCCATTTCCAGGCTAATTGTAATTCAGGATCTCTCCATAAACCACCTTTACCTAATTCATACAAATTAGCAGCTTCGCAAAGGCGTAAATAAATTTCTGCAGATTGGTTTTCTTCTTCTACCCAATTTATTAATCTTGTCCAGCATCGCATTAAACTTTCGTGAGAAATATCTATAATGCTTTCTTCTGTAATGGGAATATTGGAAGGAGGCATTAAAAAACTTCTACCAGGAGCCCTAAAAACTTCAATTACTTCTTTTACTTCATTGGCATTTGCATTGGCTAATTTACAAATTTCACTAAGCTTTGTTGGTCGTCTTATACCTCTTGAGTCGCTACCTCTATCTGTTAATGATTTAAAAAGGCTTTCGCAAATTTGTTTTTTTCTTTCAGTATCTAACTCATTAAATGCTTCTTCTGCATGTTGAGAAAGAGCATTTGCCATAGTGCCTATTTCTTCATAATCTGCAATGTCAATAGGTGCATCAGGATTATTTTTTGAAGCCCACACATCCCAAGTTCGCATTAATGCATGTTGCAAAATGGGTAATTGGTCTGGATTATCGCCTACATCATTTAATAATTGATTTAAAAGTTGTGGAGTTATTGTTGCACCACCTACAGCTACTGGACCTGAAATTGCCTCTCTTCTTTCTTCTCTTGTCATTCTTGGTACAAGGTATTGCCCTTCATTTATGGCTTCTGGCAATCCTCTAAATTCTGTACAATCGCCCAAAAAATCTGAACGCATGGTAAATACAACATAAATAGGGTATTCTTTTTGTTCAGATGCTTTTAATAATAAATTGATGAAAGCAATAGAATCTCTCTTGCCTTCTTTGGCATCTTTTTCTAATTTACTAAATCTGAAAATTTCTTCAAACTGATCTACCAGTATTAGTAAATTATTTTTTGAATCAATGCCACTTTGTTTATACACTTCTACCAATCCATTACTGCTTCTCCTTAAAGTACTTTCGGTTATAGCTGAAAAAGTAAACTTGTCTTCTTCTGACTGAATGTCATTGTATAAAATTTCATTTTCTGTAAGGGCTTTTGCCATATTACCAATAGGGTTATTGCCTGGACGAAATGTGCAAACTTTCCAATTAGAGCCTGCACCAGACATAAAACCACTATGCAAAGAAGGAATAAGACCAGATTTTACTAAAGAAGATTTACCACTACCAGAAGAACCTATTACTGCAAGAAATTTTACCTGTCTTAATTTTTTAACCAATTCTGTTACTTGTTTTTCTCTTCCAAAAAACAATAAGTCTTCATTTTCTTCAAATGAACGCAGTCCTGGAAATGGGTTAAATACTTTGGTTTCTGTTAGCATTGTCGCCGTGTTATTAAAGGAGTTCAACCATTAGCATCAAAACACACTACTCCAATTCATATAAAATTGTGTACAATATTACAGAATTATGAATTATAGAGTGTAGGTTTATTGGTTTGAAAATTTACACACTTATATACAACTCCCAAAATATTAAAATCAAAAAATAACAGAAGTGCCCTTTTTACAACATTTGCTTGCTGTATATTTTTTTTACTATTGTATTTATGAAGAAGTAAGATGAGGTTATTTCACAAAAAGCAACCTTTCTTTTATTAAATAATTGCCTTTCTTATTTTTATTAATTGTTCTAACAAATTTTCTAATAAATGCAAGGGTAGCATATTAGCACCATCGCTTTTTGCTACTGATGGATTAGGATGTGTTTCTATAAACAAGCCATCTGTACCAGTTGCTATTGCTGCTTTTGCTATTGTACCAATAAGTTTAGGATTACCACCTGTAACACCTGATGTTTGATTAGGTTGTTGCAAACTATGTGTACAATCCATAATTACAGGAGTATCAAATTGCTGCATACAAGGAATATTTCTATAATCTACTACTAAATCCTGATAGCCAAATGTAGTACCTCTTTCAGTAAGCATTACTTTATTGTTACCTGCTTTCTTAATTTTATCTACTGCAAATTGCATACTTTCCCCACTAAGAAATTGTCC
Organism: Chitinophagales bacterium; assembly: GCA_026931905.1. Lineage (GTDB taxonomy): Bacteria > Bacteroidota > Bacteroidia > Chitinophagales > Chitinophagaceae > UBA1930. Next base: position 25,754 of record JAIXLB010000010.1, on the reverse strand, counting down.
TTTTTTTACATTCACAATTTTATTAGTAGCTGCTGCTGCTTGTAGTAAATCGGTTTGTCTGCATAAAAAAGCAGGTATTTGTAAAACATCAACAAACTCAGCAGCTAAAGCACATTCATCGTGTGCATGTACATCTGTTAAAACAGGAAGATTAAAAGTAGAACTAACTTTTTTTATAATGTTCAATCCTATATCATCACCCAAGCCTGTAAAAGAATTTGCACTTGTTCTATTGGCTTTTCTATAACTTGCTTTAAAAATATAAGGCACTTCAAATTTTTTACAAATAGCAGCTACTTTATCTGCAATTTCAAAAGTTATTTCTTCACTTTCTACTACACAAGGTCCTGCAATTAAAAAAAAGTTATCAGCATTGTAATTTTGATTCTTAAATAAGCTGCTTAAAAAATTTGGCATCATAACAAATAAATATATTGTGCAAACTTATGCTAAAACATTTATTTTCAACTTTTCGCTTTCAAGGTATGTTTTATAATATTGGCTTTGTGTGTAAGGTCTGTATAATCTGAACTTATGATGGTAACATGCCCCATTTTTCTTCCTACTTTAGTTTCTTTTTTTCCGTACAAATGCACAAAAGCATTTTCCATTTTTAGCACATCATTTAAGCCTTCATATTGCACAGCACCAACATAATTTTCTGCTCCAATAATATTTACAATAGCAGAAGGCAAAATAGGTTTTGTATTGCCTAAAGGAAACTGTAATAAAATTCGCCACAACATATCGTACTGGCTGCAATAATTTGCTTCAATGGTGTGATGCCCACTGTTATGAACACGAGGTGCAGTTTCATTTACTAAAACCTCATTGTAGTTATCAATAAATAATTCAACAGCAAAAATGCCAGGGCTTTTTAAATTTTTTACCACCGATAAAGCTATAGCTTCGGCTTTCCATAAAACTTTTTCTTGAAGTTTTGCAGGCGAAAGTTGATAATCTAATAAATTTAAAACTGAATCAAAAATCATTTCAGCAGCAGGATATATAGCTGTTTCACCTTTTTCATTAATTGCAATTATAATGGCAATTTCTTTTTGAATTTTAATACACTTTTCAAGTACAGCAGGTGTGTTAAATGCTTTTTCTATTTCATTTTCGTTTTCTAAAATTTGAACTCCTTTTCCATCATAGCCTCCTTCAGCTAATTTATGTACAGCAGGGAAAAATGAGGCAAACTGTTGCACTTCATTTTTGTTGTTTGTAACAGCAAATGCTGCTGTTGGTATTGCATGTTCCTGATAAAATTGTTTTTGAAAAATTTTATTTTTAATAGTTCTTATAACACATGGTTTTGGAATAACGGTAATGCCTTCGGTTTCTAATTTTTCTAATGCTTCAATATTTACATTTTCAATTTCAATAGTAATAGCATCTAAGTTTTTTCCAAAGTTGTAAACTGTATCAAAATCTTTAATATCGCCTTTTGTAAAATGATGACATAAATGAGCAGCAGGGCAGCTTTCATCGTTTTCTAAAACATAAGTTTCTACTGTGTAATTTGCAGCAGCTTGCAACAACATTCGTCCTAATTGCCCACCTCCTAAAATACCCACTTTTTTATTCATAATTGTTTCGGTTGTTTTGAAATTGAGATGAAAAATTTTAAATTAATTTTAAAAACTATCCTCCCGTAATTTGAAATTCAAAATCATACTTCAAACATTCTTCACTACTTAAAATATATTGAGATTGTTTGTAAAAAGTTGCTCTTTCTTTTAATTTTTTTTCAAGAAATAAACCAAGCTCCTCATTGCTTAAATTTTTTATTAGTGGACGATGTTGCTTTTCATTTTTCAATCTATCCATTAAAACAGGCAAAGGTTCGTTTAGCCAAACAGTAATACCATGTTCATTCATCCAATTCATATTATTATGAAAACAAGGCGTACCGCCACCTGTTGCTACAACAATATTTTTTAATTCTTTTAACCCCTGCAAAGTTTCAGTTTCTTTTCTTCTAAAATAAGTTTCACCAAAGGTTTCAAAAATATTTGTTATAGATAGTTTTTCTTTTTCTGCTATTATTTCATCTAAATCATAAACATTGTAATGAAGTTTTTGGGCAAGTAATTTACTGGTATAAGTTTTACCACAACCCATCATGCCTACAAGAAAAATGTTCATTTAAAATTTTATTTACAAATGTATTAGAAGAAATTGAGTGAGTGTGATTTTTAATTTTAGCAAACTAATAACCTTAATTCAATTCATTAGCTTGTATATCTTTGTTGTAAATAATTATATGCCACACGAAGCTATTTCGGTTCTTGATATGTTTAAAATAGGAGTGGGTCCATCGAGTAGCCACACTTTAGGTCCATGGAAAGCTGCTTTACATTGTTTAAAAAATATAAAACAGCAAATTGGCTTACAACATATAGCATCTGCTTCAGTTTTATTGTATGGTTCTTTAGCAAAAACAGGCAAAGGGCATGGAACAGATATTGCAGTAATACTTGGATTGTGTGGAGAAAACCCTGAAACAATAGATGTTAATTCTATAACTCCTACTATTCAAAAAATTAATGAAAATAGTAGCTTAAAGTTGGGTGGCGAAGTTGATATTTCTTTTACTCCTTCGAAAGATATTCAGTTTTTGTATAGAGAGTCTTTACCTTTTCATCCCAATGGAATGACTTTTTTAATTACAACAAAAGGAGGTAAAGAAATAAAAGAAACTTATTTTTCTATAGGTGGAGGATTTATTGTTCAAGAAGGGCAGGAAGAAGAAAAGAAAACAACATTGGAACTTCCATTTCCTATAAACACTGCAGATGATTTATTGCATTGGTGCATGAAAACAGGAATGCACATTTATGATGTAGTTTTAGAAAATGAAAGTACTTGGCGTAGCGAAATTGAAACAAAAGAAAAGTTGTTGAAAATTTGGCATACTATGAGAGAGTGCATGTACAGAGGCTGTCATGCTCAAGGTGAATTACCTGGTGGTTTGCGTGTAAAAAGAAGGGCATTTGATTTGAATAAAAAACTCACTCAAAACAAAGCATACAATAATTATAATGAATGGCAACAAGTAATACAACAAGGTGGTAGTAGTTTTCAATATATTTTAGATTGGGTTAGTTGTTTTGCATTGGCTGTAAACGAAGAAAATGCAAGTTTTGGCAGAGTAGTTACAGCACCAACCAATGGAGCTGCAGGAGTTATTCCTGCTGTATTACAGTATTATATTGTTTTTTGCAATGGCAATACTGAGGAGCAAATTATTCGTTTTATTTTAACTGCCTCAGAAATAGGAAGTATATTTAAAAAAGGAGCAACTATTTCAGCAGCAATGGGAGGTTGTCAAGCAGAAATTGGCGTTTCATCTGCTATGGCAGCAGCTGCATTAACTGAATGTTTAGGAGGCACACAAAAGCAAGCTTTAATGGCAGCAGAAATTTCAATGGAACATCATTTAGGTTTAACTTGTGATCCTATTGGAGGCTTGGTTCAAATTCCTTGTATTGAAAGAAATACAATGGGTGCAATAAAAGCAATTACTGCTTCTCAACTTGCTTTGCAAGGCACTCCAGATTTTGCTAAAGTAAGTTTGGATAATGTTGTAAAAACCATGTGGGAAACTGCTTTAGATATGAGCACAAAATATAAAGAAACTGCCGATGGAGGTTTGGCTATAAATATTCCGCTGAACCTTAGTGAATGTTAAACTATAAAAAAATCAATGAAATCAAAGCCGATAAAAATTATTTCTTTAGTTCCATCGCAAACAGAATTATTACATTATTTAGGATTAGAAAATGAAGTAATTGGGATTACAAAGTTTTGTATTCATCCGTTTGAGTGGTTTAGAACAAAGGTTAAAGTGGGTGGTACAAAAATTATAAATTTCAAAACCATTCAACAATTACAACCAGATTTAATTATTGCCAATAAAGAAGAAAATTTAAAAGAAGAAATCGAAAGTTTGCAACAGTTGTACCCTGTTCATATTACAGATGTAAACAACCTTACTGAAGCTTATGAAATGATTAAGGAAATTGGAAAATTAACTAACACTTCTACTAAGGCAAAAGCTTTAATAGAAAAAATTAAAAATAATTTATACCGCTTTCAAAATTTAATTTCAGAAAAAAAACCAAAAACGGTTTGTTATTTAATTTGGAAAGAGCCTTACATGACAGTAGGTAGTAATACATTTATAAATGAAATGCTGAAAGTGGCAGGCTTTACCAATGTTTTTAAAGATAAATTACGTTATCCTCAAATCACTTTAGAAGAATTAATAGAAAAACAACCCGATTATATTTTTCTCTCATCTGAGCCTTATCCTTTTAAAGAAAAACATATTAAAGAATTGCAAGAAAAGGCACCTCATCTTACATCAAAAATGGTTTTAGTAGATGGCGAAATTTTTAGTTGGTATGGAAGCAGAATGTTGCATAGTGCCGATTATTTTAAACAACTTGTTACAGAACTATCCATTTTATAGCAATCTAAATACTAATACACAATATAATTAATGAGTTTTTGTATTAGTTTGGGCTGTAATATAGCTTGCAGTATATTTGCACACCATAATTTTTCTGCAAATCAAAAAAAATAAAACATGGCAAAAAACATTCAACTGATATTAGGCGATAAAGCTGAATATCTACTAAACCACACAAGTAAAACTATTGACAAAAGCCAACTACATTTACCAGGAGGCGATTTTGTAGATAGAATTTTTTTACAAAGCGATAGAAATGTAAATGTTTTAAAAAGTTTACAGTCAATGTACAATAATGGTCGTTTGGCTAAAACTGGTTATTTATCAATCTTACCAGTTGATCAAGGTATAGAACATAGTGGTGGTGCATCTTTTGCAAAAAATCCAATTTATTTTGACCCAGAAAATATTTTAAAATTGGCTATAGAAGGAGGTTGTAATGCAGTAGCAACAACTTTTGGAGGCTTAGGATTCTTAGCAAGAAAATATGCTCATAAAATACCATTTATTGTAAAAATTAATCACAATGAGTTTTTAACTTATCCTAATAAATTCGACCAAGTAATGTTTGCTTCAATCAAAGCAAGCCAAAATTTAGGAGCAACTGCAGTTGGTGCAACCATATATTTTGGTAGCGATGAAAGTACACGTCAAATTCAAGAAGTAAGCAAAGCATTTGAAATGGCTCATGAATTAGGTATGGCTACTATTTTATGGTGCTATTTACGCAATTCATCTTTCAAAAAAGATGGTGTAGATTATCATGTAAGTGCAGATTTAACAGGACAAGCCAACCATTTAGGGGTTACAATAGAAGCAGATATTATTAAACAAAAATTACCAGAAAACAATGGTGGTTATAATGCTTTAAATACAAAGGAAAATCCTTATGGCAAAACAGATAAATTAGTTTATTCTGAATTAACCAGCGACCATCCTATTGATTTATGTCGTTATCAAGTAGCTAATTGCTATATGGGTCGTGCAGGTTTAATTAATAGTGGAGGAGCAAGTAGTGGAGCAAGCGATTTAGCAGAAGCTGTAACAACTGCTGTTGTTAATAAACGTGCAGGAGGCATGGGATTAATTAGTGGCAGAAAAGCATTTCAACGACCAATGAAAGAAGGAATTGAAATCTTAAATGCCATACAAGATGTGTATTTAGACGATAAAATTACTATTGCTTAATTTTTTATAATCAATAACTACTAATTAATTTTTGTTGTTTTGATTACTATTATTTGCCACGAATGTTTCAATAAATACGAATAATAAATAAAACATTACTCGTAACTGTTAATACATTCGTGGCTTATTTTTTTATATTAATTTCTCATTTTCCTTACCTTCACTTTACCTAATGTTGTAAGCATAATGAAAAAAGAAAAAGAAGAAGACTTAGATATAAACCTCACAGGCGATAGCACACTTTCTGCATTGCCAGAAACTGAAAGAAAACCAAAATGGTTTGAACGCAGAAGAAAAGGTATTACAACAGAAACTGCAGATAAAAAAGAAACGCCAGAAGGTTTATGGAATAAATGCCCAGTTTGTACAACCATTCTTCCAACTTCTGAGCTAAGTGAAAATAAATATGTATGTCCTAAATGCAATTATCATCATAGAATAGGTAGTAAAGAATATTTTGAATACATTTTTGATGAAGGAAAATACACACGCCTTTTTGATGAAATTCAAAGCAAAGATTTTTTAGGATTCACAGATTTAAAACCTTACCAAAAAAGATTAGATGAAATTCATGCTAAAACCGATTTAAAAGACAGCATGAGTGTAGCTACAGGAACAGCTAATGGTGAAGCACTTGTAATAGCTTGTATGGATTTTGAATTTATTGGAGGAAGTTTAGGAAGTGTAATGGGCGAAAAATTTTCAAGAGCTGTAAGCTATTGTATTGCACACAAATTACCCTACTTAGTAATTTGTAAAAGTGGTGGTGCAAGAATGATGGAAAGTGCATTTAGTTTATTACAATTAGCCAAAACAAGTGGCAAACTTTCGCAATTAAGTGATGCAAAACTGCCTTATATTTCTTTATTAACAGACCCAACATTTGGAGGTATTTCTGCAAGTTTTGGTATGTTGGGCGATTTGAATATTGCAGAACCAGGTGCATTAATAGGTTTTGCAGGTCCTCGTGTAATTAAAGAAACCATAAAAAAAGATTTACCAGAAGGATTTCAAAGAAGTGAATTTTTATTAGAACATGGTTTTTTAGATTTCATTGTAGATAGAAAAGAACTTAAAAATAAATTAGCACAACTAATTAAGCTATTAAGAAGCTAATATTATAAAATCTAATTTTTTATGAAAAATGTATTACTACTTATTGCATTTTTATGCTTCTTTGTACAGCTAAATGCACAAGCATTTCAAGAACCTGCTGGTCGAAAAACACTTTCATTAACGCTTTCAGGTGGTGCAGCATTTCCAGTAGGTATTGCAGATTATAATGCTGGTGCTACAAGTAGTTTAAGTTTAAACTATAGCTCCAAAGCAGGAACATTTAATTTATTATATGCAGGAAGTTTTTTGTATGCACCAAAATCAAGTACAAGTATTTTTAATTTTATATTTATGAATAATTATGGTGTAGGATATTCCTATAACTTTTTACCATCAAAAAAATTATTTACAACCGTAGATATTAGTTATAGCGAAGTAGAGTATATCATAACTTCTGTAAAAACACCAAAATATACTGGAGCCAATATTGGCTTAACCATAGGCTATACTTTTTGGGCAATGAAAAAAGGAGCATTTAGTGTTTCTGCCAATTATCATTATGCTAATTTGCAAAGCAAAAACTTTAGTAATGCAGGCTTGGGTTTACATTACTCTTTTCCTTTGAAAATTTGGAAAGAATAATTTACCAACATCAACAAATTGTCGTTTAAATTTTCTGTGGAGAAATTCTTTTTTTATACAAAACACTCTGATGATTTAGACTTTAGAAGAATTGTTTTCTTTATAATAAAATTATAGCTTTTAATTCGTTCATTAATTGTGTATAAACTCTCTGTTTTTTAAGCAAAAAACACCATTAATATTAAGGTTTTCAACTACCAAAAGATTATCTTCGCACACACTTAAAAATTAAGCAAATCAGTGTTAAAAAAGCATGGAAGAAAATAATAATTTACAACCTGACCAAACCAATGATAATGATAGAATTGTTCAGGTTAATATAGAAGAACAAATGAAAACCGCTTACATAGATTATTCTATGAGCGTTATTGTAGGAAGAGCATTACCAGATGTAAGAGATGGATTTAAACCTGTACATCGTCGTGTATTGTATGCTATGAATGAATTAGGTAATAACTCCAGTAAGCCTTACAAAAAAAGTGCAAGAATTGTTGGTGAGGTAATGGGTAAATATCACCCTCATGGAGATAGTGCTATTTATGATACTTTGGTTCGTATGGCTCAAGATTTTACCATGCGTCATACCATGGTTGATGGACAAGGTAACTTTGGCACTCAAGATGGCGATCCACCAGCAGCAATGCGTTATACAGAAGTTCGTTTGCAAAAATTTGCTGAAGCAATGTTAGAAGACATTGAAAAAGATACAGTAGATTTTCACCCCAACTTTGATGATAGTTTAGAAGAACCAACCGTTTTACCAACTCGTATTCCTCAACTTTTAGTAAATGGAAGTAGTGGTATAGCTGTAGGTATGGCAACCAATATGATGCCTCATAACCTTAGTGAAGTGGTAGATGGATGTATAGCTTACATCAACAATAAATACATTACCATTGATGAGTTAATGCAATTTGTAAAAGCACCAGATTTTCCTACTGGAGGTATTATTTATGGAATGGAAGGTGTAAAACAAGGAATGCTTACAGGTCGTGGTAGAGTAGTGGTTCGTGGCAAATGCCATATTGATACAAAGCCAAGTGGCAGAGAACAAATCATTATTACAGAAGTTCCTTATCAAGTAGGTTTAGATGCTCTAACAGATAAAATAGGTCAGTTAGTTAATAGCAAAACCATTGAAGGAATTGCTCATGTAAACAATGAAAGCAATAAAAGAGAAGGAACAAGAATTGTAATAGATCTAAAAAGAGATGCAGTTTCAAACATTGTCATTAACCAATTATATAAATTCACAGAACTACAAACAAGTTTTGGAATAAATAATGTAGCCATTACAAAAGGTCGTCCTAAGATTTTTAATCTAAAAGACTTAATTGCTGAGTTTATAGAATTTAGAATGGATGTAATTATTCGTAGAACTAAATTTGAATTAAAGAAAGCAGAAGATAGAGCTCATTTATTAGAAGGATATTTAAAAGTAATTAATGATAAAGACCATTTAGACCAAGCCATTTCAATTATTAGAGCAAGTGCCACACCTGATGAAGCCAAAAAATCTTTAATTGAAAAAAGCACAACTGATAACTGGCATTTACCAGATAACCTTTTCAGCGAAAAAGCAAAAATTCATTATACACAAGGTATAGGGTTAAGTGAAAAACAAGCACAAGCAATTTTAGAATTACGTTTACAACGCTTAACAGGTTTAGAACGTGAGAAAATTATTGAAGAGTTTAATGAATTAATGGAAACCATAAGTAGATTAAAAGATTTATTAGCAAGTGAAGATTTGCGTTACGATTTAATCAAAAAAGAATTAGAAGAAGTAAAAGCAAAATTTGGCGAACCACGCAAAAGCGAAATTCAGTTTTTAGCAGAAGAAGCAAACATGCTGGATTTTATTAAAGAAGAAGATGTAATAATAACAGTATCGCATTTAGGGTACATCAAAAGAACATCTGCAACTGAATACAGACAACAAAAGAGAGGAGGTAGAGGAGCAATAGGAAGTAAAACAAGAGAAGAAGATTATGTAGAACATTTGTTTGTTGCAAGTACACACGACTCAATGTTATTTTTTACAGAAAAAGGAAGATGTTATTGGCTAAAAGTGTACGAAATTCCTGAAGGAGAAAAACAAAGCAAAGGAAGAGCCATTCAAAACCTAATACAAATACCTCCAGACGATAAAATTAAAGCCATTATTGATGTAAAAAATTTAGATAAAAAAGAAGAACTACAAGGTAAATATGTTGTATTGTGTACTAAGAAAGGAATTATTAAAAAAACAGATTTAGAAGATTTTAGCCGACCACGTGCCAATGGAATTAATGCAATTACAATTATAGAAGGCGATGAATTGTTAGAAGCAAAATTAACCGATGGAGATTGCGAAATTTTAATGGCAGTAAAAAGCGGTAGAGCCATTCGTTTTCCAGAAGAAAAAGTAAGATCTACAGGTCGTGGGGCAATAGGCGTTACAGGTATAGATGTTAATAATGGAGAAGATGAAGTTGTTGGTATGATTTGTGTAAATAAAGGCGATACCAGCAAAACAGTTTTAGTAGTAAGTGCAAATGGTTATGGCAAACGTACACCATTGATTGATGAAGATGGAGAAGATGTTTATCGTATAACCAACAGAGGTGGTAAGGGCGTAAAAACAATTAACGTAACAGAAAAAACTGGTAAGTTAGTAGGCATATTAGATGTAACAGAAAAAGAAGATTTAATTATAACTTGCGAAAGTGGTATTACATTACGAACATCTATTTCTACTATTAAAGTGGCTGGAAGAAATACACAAGGCGTTATTTTAATTCGTTTAGATGCTAAAGATGCTATTGCTGCTATTTCTAAAATAGAAGAACAAGATGAGGAAAATACAACAGAAGAAATCAATGATACTAATGAAACCAATAATACTTTAGACAATAACTCAAACAACAATAATTAATAAACAAAAAAATACACACATGAATAAACTAACATTACTTGTTGTATTTGCATGTACTTTTTTTTCCTTAAAAGCTCAGGATAAAATGTATAAAAGCATAAACAATTTATACATTGCTACAAAATTTGAAGATGCAAAAACTGAAATTGATAAATTAATGTCAGACCCAAAAGCAACTGATAAAGCAGAAACTTGGTTGTGGCGTACAAGAATTTATTCTGAATTATATTACTCAGAAGAGTTAAGAAAAAAATATGCAGGTTGTGGCAACATAGCATTAGAGGCTTTTATGAAATATGAAAACTTAGACCCTACTTACAAAATGGTGGGTAAATCTGAAATGACTGCCTGGAATTGGCGTCCATTAGATTTAATTTATGTAACAAGTTTTAATATTGGTCGTAAGTTTTTTGAAGAAAAACTATGGGATTCCTCTTACAATTCCTTTATGAAATCTGTGTACATGGGAAATATAATTGTAAAAAATAATTTACGAGGCAACAATGCAAAAATTGATACTGTATCTGTACTTTATGCAGCCTATGCAGCCCAAAATGGTAAAATGGAAGCTCAGGCTTCAGCATTGTACGAAAGATTTGCTGATGCTAAAATTGGTGGTAAAGATTTTAAAGATGCCTACATATACATTTTATTATACTCCTCTAAAACAAAAGATAAAACCAAGTTTGAAAAATACATTGCAATAGCAAAAGAAATATATCCTAATGATGAAGAATGGGACGATTATGAAATGGATTTTATTACTCAAACAACAACAATGGAAGAAAGAATTGCATTGTACGATAAAGAAGATGCAGCAGGAACTTTAAGTGCAAGAAAATATATACTTTTCGGACAAGCATTTTCTGAAGCCACTAAAGGCGAAAAAGCAGATGAGTTAGATAGTTTAACCATTGTGAAGTATGAACAAAAAGCTATTGATGCTTATAAGAAAGCATATAACAAAGACAATAAATTAGGCTTAGCTGCTTACAATGCAGGCTTACTTTATTACAACGATTTTGTAAAGTATGATGATATGTTTAGCAACAACAGAAGAGAATTACAAAAGCTAAATAGCAATAAACCGGTAATAAAAGATCCTAAAAAGAAAGCTGCTGCAGATGCCGAATTTAAAAAGCAAACAGATGCAATAAAAAATGCAAACGCAGCCTTAGAGAAACCAATGATGACGGCAATTGACAATAGTATTGAATGGCTTGAAAAAGCATTTAATACTTTAAAAGAAGGAGACCTTACAGATAAAACTACAAAAAATTGTTTAAAAAATTCTGTGAAATGGTTAGCTAATTCTTATGCATATAAAAGAGATAAAGTAAGAGGAAAAGACACAAAAGCATTTGATGAATACGAAGCAAAATATAACAAGTACGATGCTTTATATGATAAATATTAATTTCGTTCTATAAAATAAATAATCAAAGCCTGAATACAAAAGTGTTTAGGCTTTTTTATTGTAGAATTTATATCTTGCAACAATGCAATTAGGAAAAGTTTATTTAATACCAACAGTTTTATTCGATGAGGTTATTGAAACAATTCCAGCTTATGTAATTGAAGCTGTAAAAAAATGCCAAGTTTTTTTTGTAGAAAATGAAAAAACAACCAGAAGATATTTCAAAAAAATTTGGAAAGAAATTGAAATAGATAATTATCAATGGTATGCTATTCATAAGGCAGAAGATGCAGTACTACAACAATTTATTACAACGCTTAAAGCAGGTAAAAATATTGGCATTGTTAGTGAAGCAGGATGCCCAGCAATTGCAGATCCAGGTCAAATTTTAGTTAATGCAGCTCAGCAGTTAAAAACTACAATAAAGCCATTAGTAGGTCCTTCTTCTATTCTTTTAGCATTAATGGCAAGTGGTTTAAATGGTCAGCATTTTACTTTTAATGGATACTTGCCTATTGATACCAATGAGAGAAAAAAGAAAATTAAAATTTTAGAAACCGAAAGTAGTAAAACCCATTGTACACAAATTTTTATAGAAACACCTTACCGAAATAATCAATTAATAAAAGATATTTTATCTACTTGTAAAAATGAAACAAAACTTTGCATAGCAACAAATATTACAGCTCCAAATGAATGTATTGTTACAAAAACAATAAACGAATGGCAAAAAAATATTCCTGATTTACACAAGCAGTTGTGCATTTTTTTACTTGCATCAGCGTAACATTTTCTTTTTTTTAAGAAATATACTTAACAGTTTTTCAACATTGTAATAATTTTTTTAAATTAAATTAAAAGAAAAATTTGGTTACAAAAAACATAGCCCTATTTTTGCACTCCCAAATAAAAAGGGAAAACGGAGATTCCGTAGCTCAGTTGGTAGAGCAATACACTTTTAATGTATGGGTCCTGGGTTCGAGTCCCAGCGGGATCACAAAAAAAGTTCATAGTTTAAACCTATGAACTTTTTTTATTCCTTATTTTTATTTATTAGATATTTACACAATTTTATTCCTCTCATTTGCCATAACACAGTGCATTTTATTTAAACAACTAATATGTTTTTAGAAAAATCATAAATCCTTTTCTATATTTTCTTTCATTACAATGAACTGTTAATTAATTCGCTTTTGTATAACACATATTACAGTAGAAATTTATTTTGCATTTGCGAACCTGTAGAAGGTTATATGGGACAATAGGAGAGAGAATTAGTTTATAAAATGCTTTATTTTTTTATTGAAGAATTTCAGTACCATTTTAAACCTGTTCTAATAATTAGCATTACTGCATTGTACATCAATATCCAATAAGAATACTTTTTGATATTTTTTTTTAAAGTATAAAAACAAAACGAGCCACAATTTTTAAATGGTGGCTCGTTTATTAAAATGCTAATGCTGTGAAATTATTTAACTTCAACTTCAGCACCTGCTTCTTTTAGTTTAGCAACTAAATCATCAGCTTCTGCTTTGCTTACCCCTTCTTTTACAGGTTTAGGAGCACCATCAACTAAATCTTTAGCTTCTTTCAAGCCTAAGCCAGTTAATTCTTTTACAATTTTAACTACGCCTAATTTGCTTGCACCACCACTTACTAAAATTACATCAAAAGATGTTTTTTCTTCAGCAGCAGCTGCACCACCACCATCACCACTTGCTACAACTACTGCAGCAGCAGCTGGTTCAATTCCATAATCAGCTTTTAATACATCTGCTAATTCTTGTACTTCTTTTACTGTTAAGCCTACTAATTGTTCGGCTATTGCTTTTACGTCTGCCATGTTTTTTACGTTTTAACCGCTTTCATCGTTTTATCTCCAGCGGAATGGTTAATAAATATTGCCACATTTTAACCTCAGTGACATTGGTTTAATTTAATGTATAAAAACCACTGTAATTATTCAGCAGTAGCTCCTGTTGCTTGTTTTTCGTGATGGTGTAATAATGCAGCCAATACACGTTTTGCCGGAGATTGTAATAAGCCAATAACTTCTCCAATAAGCTCGTTCTTAGTTTTAATTTTTGTAAGAGTTGCTAATTGGTTATCGCCACTATAAACATCTCCATTAATGAAAGCTACTTTTAAAGTGGGTCTTTCGCCATTGCTTGCTTTACGAAAAGATGAAATAATAACTGCTGGATCTTTAGGATTTTCGCTAAACATTAAAGCAGTTACTTTGTGTAAGCTATCGTAAATGCCTGCATATTTTTCGCTATCAAGGCTTTCTAATGCTTTTTTAATTAAAGTGTTTTTTGCCACTTTCATTTCTACTTGTTTATCAAAACAAGCTTTGCGTAATTTACCAACTTGCTCTACCGATAAAGATTCTGTATCTGTAATGTAGAAGTTGTTGTATTGATTGAATTTTTCTTTTAATACTTCAATCACTTGATTTTTTTGTTCTTTAGTCATAACTAAGTTTTATGTTAAACCTGTTTCATTTTATGCTTTAGGCATAATCCACAGGATTAGTTAGATAATGATTTTGTGTCTAATGTAATACCAGGGCTCATGCTACTTGCCATACTTACACTTTTTAAATATGTACCTTTAGCAGTTGCTGGTTTTAATTTTAAAATTGCATTAATTAATTCAGTGCTATTTTCTGTTATTTTATTGGGGTCGAAAGATATACGACCAATAGATGCATGAACAATACCTGCTTTATCAACTTTGAATGCAATTTTACCGCCTTTTACTTCATTTACAGCAGCAGCAACATCGTTGGTTACTGTACCTGTTTTTGGGTTAGGCATTAAGTTACGAGGTCCTAATACTTTACCTAATTTACCAATTTTAGGCATTACAGAAGGAGTTGCAACAATAACATCTATATCTGTCCATCCACCTTCTATTTTTGTAATAAATTCATCTAAACCTACATAATCAGCTCCTGCATTTTTTGCATCAGCTTCTTTATCTGGTGTACATAAAACTAATACACGTTTTGTTTTACCAGTGCCATGAGGTAATGAAACTGTACCACGAACTTGTTGGTCAGCTTTTTTAGGATCTACGCCTAAACGAATATGTAAATCAACCGAACTGTCAAATTTTGTACAGTTAATTTCTTTTACTAATGAAGCAGCTTCTTTTAGTGAATAAGCTTTGTTTTTATCCACCTTTGTATTGGCTACTTTTCTTTTTTTAGTCAATGACATTTTTATTTTTTTAATGGTGAATAAATTAGTTTTCCCAAGGAGCTTTTCCGTCAATAGTAATACCAATGCTGCGTGCAGAACCTGCTACCATTTTCATAGCACTTTCTTTTGTAAAGCAATTCATATCTGGCATTTTGTCTAAAGCAATAGCTTCAATTTGTTGCCATGTTACTTTACCAACTTTGGTACGATTACTTTCTTTACTTCCTTTTTGAACTTTTGCTACTTCCATTAATTGAACTGTAGCTGGTGCAGTTTTAATGATAAAGTCGAAAGACTTATCAGCATAAACAGTAATTAAAACAGGAACAACTTTTCCCATTTTATCTTGAGTTCTTGCATTGAATTGCTTACAGAACTCCATGATGTTAACTCCCTTTGAACCAAGGGCTGGACCTACTGGAGGTGCAGGATTGGCTTGACCACCTTTTACCTGCAACTTCACAAATCCGGAGATTTCTTTTGCCATTTTTTTACGATTTAATTTGGTAATAACGTTCTTTTCAGAACTCCCAACAGCAATAATTTCTTATTGCCTTCAATCATTCTTATTGTTATAAAGAACTTTTTGGGAGTGCAAAAGTAGGGGAATTAATTATAAATTATGCAAAAAAACTTTAAAATAGCTGACACCTCTTTGATTGTAAAGTAATAATATTCTAAAAATGTGCCCAAGACAGGATTCGAACCTGCACGTTCTTTCGAACACCACCACCTCAAAGTGGCTTGTCTACCAATTTCAACACCTGGGCTAATTGTTGCAAAATAAAAGAAAAATTAACTACAAATTCAAAACTCATAATTCAAAATTCAAAACTCATAATTCAAAGTTCTATAGAAGCATTTAGTACAAAAAGTTATTGAAATAAATTTTCGGGATACTCCACTTTTTCAAGATATAAACCATGTGCTGGCGATGAAAAATTGGTATTGCTTGCATTTTGTGATTCTATAATTTCCTTAAATTGATGAATAGTTATTTGATTTCTACCTATCATTAACATTGTAGCAACCAATGCTCTTACCATACCTCTTAAAAAACGATTTGCCTGAATGTGATACATTAAAGTTTCTGACTCTTGTTGCCAAAAAGATTGTTGAATGTTGCAAATAAAATTATTTACCTGTGTGTTTTGTTTTGAAAAAGCTTCGAAATTATTATAGGTCAAAATTGTTGTAGCGGCTTCGTTTAACAGTTGAATGTCAATGGGATAAGGGTAGTACCAAGCTCTATTATTTAAAAAGGGATTTTTGTTTTTGTAGATGTAATAATTGTATGTTCTTGATATTGCATTGAACCTACAATGTGCTTCAGGAGGTACGTTGAAAATATTTTTTACTGCAATATCGTTGGGTAAAATTGAATTGATATTGTATAAAACTTTTGAATTTATATTTTCACGAAAATCAAAATGAAAAAAATTTTGTTTGGCGTGTACACCTGCATCTGTGCGTGATGATCCTGTGAGTGGTATAGTTTGTTTGAAAAATATAGTAAGAGCTTCTTCTATTTTTTGTTGTATGGTAACAGCGTTTTGCTGAATTTGAAAGCCACTATAATTTGTACCTACATAAGCAACTTCTAAAAAATAACGTGGCATTATTTATAATGATTGACGAAATTGATTAATAACTGATGATAATGTAAACTGTGTTTCTAATGATGGATAATTATATCTATCAAAAATTACAGAATAAGATGTTTTAAAAAACTTTAATCTGCTTTGTTCTGATAAAAATAATAAACCTAATTTTTGAATTTGTTCGGTATAAAAGCATTTGTTGGCAAAAGATTTTTTTGCAATTTGTATCATTTTATCATCAGAGGTTTCGGCAGACATTAATTTTCTTACTCTTAAATAATCTGCTTCTGTTGCAAGATTAACACAGGAGGTGTTGTATTGATTAGAATTATTTTTGTTTGTATCAAAATTGCTTACACTCTCTGTATTTTTTTCTGTAGTTGCTGCTTTATCATTACTTTGTTTTTCTGTATTTAATGGAATAAAAACTACAATAGTATCTGTGGGCGATATAGTATAATCTATATACATTTCATCAATTCCATTGATACCATTTTTTTGATATGATTTTATAATACCTCTTGGACTGGTTGTTGTTGCAATAGTTTTTTGTGTAGTAATATTCTCTTCTGTATAACTTGCTTGTGCAATAACTGGTTTAATAGGTCCTGTTGCTACACTTGTTGTTATTACATTTTCTTTTGAAGTAGTAACGGGTATTTCTTCTGCTTTTTTTTGTTGTGCAGTGCTATTTGTTTCTGTTTTTGTTATTGATTTATTTGAGTTTTGTGTAACTTGCTGTACAATAGGTGTAGCTTGAGTTGTAGTGGGTTTAATATTTGTATTAATAGAATAAGAGTCATCAATTTTTATAGTATCGTTTTTCATTTTATCTTGCTCCCAATCGTTTGCATTTGCCATTATGGTTGAAAAATTTACAACATTGAATAAGCCCCAACCTTCTTTACCATATTGTTTTAAAACAAAGCCTACATCTTTATCATTTACAACATAAGAAAATTTTTGTTCAGGATATTTATCTTTAGGAAAACCAGCTACAAAAAAATATTTGCCATTTTTAAGTCTTGGAATTACCATATAACCAGAAAGAGAAGAACTGTAATTCTTGTTATTTATCATTATATAAAATGGTTCATTGTTTTCTGATTGCAAATACATAAAATATTTTTTTTGTGCATTTGCAGTACTAATTGTTACGAAAACAATTAACCCCATGAGCCCTATTTTATTTAATAAGATTTTCATTGAAATTGGGTAAAGCATAATACGAATTTATGTAAAAAAATATTTTGAAAACCAATAGAATAATTTGTGGGTATAAAATTGAGCATATTTAACCTTTTATAAAATAATTACTACGCTTATTTTGCACTTACTATAATTTTATTATTTAAAACACATTTAATGAAAAAAATTTTTCTACTACTTGGATTACTTACAAGTACACTTGTTTTCAGCCAACATGGTAATACAAAAGCAAAAGATGATAGCTGGAAAACCTTATACAGAGCCTTTCCTGAGAAAATAAACGATCTTGTGCATACCAAACTCAATGCAAAGTTTGATTACAACAACAGTTATTTATTAGGAAAAGCATGGATAACACTTCAACCACATTTTTATGCTACCGATTCTTTGGTATTAGATGCAAAAGGAATGGCATTACACAAAGTAGAAATTGTTAAAAATGGAAAAAACATTTCCTTAAAATACGATTATGATGGAAAAGTGATAAAAATTAAATTAGATAAATTATATAAAAAAGCAGAAAAATATACTGTATATATAGATTACACAGCAAAACCAAATGAATTACAAGTGGAAGGCAGTGCAGCAATTACAGATGCTAAGGGGCTTTATTTTATTAATCCAAAAGGAGAAGAAAAAAATAAACCAACACAAATTTGGACTCAAGGCGAAACAGAAGCAACCTCTGTTTGGGTGCCTACCATTGATAAGCCTAACCAAAAAACTACACAAGAAATTTACATGACTGTGCCTTCAAAATATGTAACACTGAGCAATGGAAAATTAGTTTCTCAAACTAAAAATACAGATGGTACAAGAACGGATTATTGGAAAATGGATTTACCGCATGCACCTTATTTATTTTTTATGGGTGTAGGAGATTATGCTGTGGTAAAAGATAGTTATAAAGGCAAAGAAGTAAGTTATTATGTAGAAAAAGAGTATGAAAAAGTAGCCAGAAAAATTTTTGGTAATACGCCAGAAATGATGCAATATTTCTCTACAACATTAGGCGTTGAATACCCATGGAATAAATATGCACAAATTGTAGGAAGAGATTATGTAAGTGGGGCAATGGAAAATACTACTGCAACATTACATCAAGAATCTGCACAGCAAGATGCAAGACAATTAATAGATGGCAATGCTTGGGAAAGCACTATTGCACATGAATTATTTCATCATTGGTTTGGCGATTATGTAACAGCAGAAAGCTGGAGCAATTTAACAGTAAATGAAAGTTTTGCTAATTATAGTCAAACCCTTTGGAATGAATATAAATATGGTAAAGATGCAGGCGATGAAGAAAATTACAACGATATGCAAGGTTATTTAATGAGTGGTAGTCAAAGTAAAGATTTGGTAAGATTTTATTACAGAGATAAAGAAGATATGTTTGATGCTGTAAGCTATAACAAAGGAGGCAGAATTTTACACATGTTAAGAAACTATGTTGGTGATGATGCTTTTTTTAAATCGCTCAATAATTATTTAACCACTAATAAATTTGGAACAGGCAGTGCTATAAAATTAAAACTTGCTTTTGAAAATGTTACTGGCAAAGATTTGAATTGGTTTTGGAATCAATGGTACTTTGGTAGTGGCAATCCAAAATTAGATATTTCTTATGCTTATAACGAAAGCAATAAAACTGTTAGTGTTTTTGTAAAACAAACACAAAGTGGCGATAAGATTTTTAAACTTCCTGTAAGCATTGATATTTATAATGGAAGTAAAAAAACACGCCATACAGTTTGGTTGAATAGTAAAGAAGATACTTTAAATTTTGAATCTGCAACTAAACCAGATTTAATAAATTTTGATGGCGATAAAATTTTATTGTGTTCTAAAAAAGAAGATAAAACTTTAGCCGAATACATTCATCAATATAAATATGCAGGAAAATATTTAGATAGGAGAGAAGCTATTGAATTTGCAGCCAAAAAAATAAAACAACCAGAAGCTGTTGAATTTTTGATTACTGCATTAAATGATGCTTATGCACCTTTAAAAGTAAAAGTTATTCAAACACTTGCTAAAACAACATTGCAAGAAGCTACTATCAATAAAATTGAACAGCTTGCAACGAAAGATAAAAACGCTTTAGTTCGTGCAGCAGCTATTGATGTTTTAGGGAAATTAGAAGATATTAAATACAAAGATTTGTTTATCAAAAGTGTCAAAGATTCATCTTATTCTGTAGCAGGAGCAAGCTTAGAAGCCTTAGCAAAAATTGATGAAAAAAATGCAATTGATATAGCAAATACTTTTTCTAAAGAACCAGCTAAAGGTAGATTAAGTAGTGCAATAACTGCTGTATTAGTAGAACATGGTGGTGAAGATGCTTTTGATTTTATTGCAAATAGTTTTGAAAAAATGCCTTTATCTCAAGGCAAATTTGAATCATTGCAAGCACTATCAGATATCTTAATGAAAGTAAAAGATATGGGTAAATTTAAAAGAGGCATAGATTTAATTGTTTCTTTTAGAGATGTAATGCCAGAAGCATATAAAGCACAAATTACAACCTATGTAAACAATATGGTGCTTAAAAAAATTGCTGATAAAAAAGAAAAAGATGGAGAAACTGATAAAGCTGAATATGTAAGAAATAAAATGAAGTAAAATTTTTTTATCTCTACAAATTAAAAAGTGCAGCAAAATTTTGCTGCACTTTTTTTATAAATAACCAAAGGAAAAACTATTGAGGCTTTGCTACAACTTTATAGTATAAATTATTATCGTTAATTACTTCTTGATAATAAGTGCTACCATCTGCAGAAACATAGTATTTCTGATTATTTAAAATAACCACTTTAGTATTATCTGGTAAGTTGGTAAGCATATCGCCAACACTATTACTATCTTCTTTAATTGTATTTATGTTGGTAGATAAAACTCCATTTTTTCCAACAATAGTGTACCAAGTTTCACCATTTCTTAAAGTAGGTTTGTAATAAGTTCCATTCAATTCAAAATATTGTTCATTATTTATAGTAACTTGTTTTGTACCTGATGGTAATTGAGGTAAAATAGAACCAATTGGAGCTTCTACAACTTGGTAATAATTATTAACTCTTGTATAATAAGTTCCACCATAATAATAATAGATATCTGGTCCAATATACCATCTATAAAAACCCCAAGGCAAAGCATATACTCGTATGCCAATTGGTGCCATAATTAATTGAAATGAAGCACCATAAGGTCTGTAATAAAATCCATCACAAAAATAAAAGCCAATATTATTGTAAGGAACATAATACTTACGAGTATAAAAACTTGTATAACGTTGCCCTACATAATTGTATGGATTACGATAATCAGGATAATAATTTCTATCAATTCTATTGTATCTTGATTGAGATATATTGTTGTTAATAATTGTATTGTTGTTAATTATTCTTGTATTATTATTTCTAATATCTCTACTATTATTATTAGTATGCTCATTAAAATTTTTATTCGTATTTTTTCTTGTAACTGCACCTTCTTTTATGGGTGGTCTTACATCTGTAATTCTATTATTTCTATTAATCTCTCCTTTATCATTTCTCACTGTTTCGTTTTGAGCATGTACTTGTGGAGTTTTAATCATAGGTCTAATATCAGATGCTCTACTTTCTCTTGGATTGCTATGTTGATTTCCTCTTCCTCGTTGTGCAAATATTAATGTAGGAGCTAAAAATATTAATGCTGCTACCGCTACTGTATTTAACTTTTTCATGGCTAAGTATTTTATACTTAATTAGACTTAAATATGATGCCAAAGTTTCTTTTCATTTGTTAAAATATTATTTACCTTCTAAATAATAGGTAAATAATTTAAAAGGTAATTTATTATTATTTTAAAATACAATATTTTATTTTTGAAGCTATGAAGATTAATTCTAAAAAATTTCTTTTAACGATGGCAATGTTTTGTTTCTACGGTTTTGCCTTATCCCAACCTATTGATACCCTTTTATACCAAGCCCAAACCTTAGAATACAAACTAAAAGAAACTGAAGCTTTGGAAAAATATAAAGCAGTTTTAGTAGCTGATGCTGTAAACATGAAAGCATTAACAAAAGCAGCAGAATTAAGTATTTTGGTAGGTGCAAGATTACCTAACATAAAGGATAAAAAATTATATTTTCAATCTGCATTTTCATTTGCCGAAAGAGCATTAAATGTTGATGCAAACAATGCTGAAGCTAATTATGTAATGGCTTTGGTAAAGAGCAAATTAGCTGATATTGAAAAAGAGAATAAAGTTTTTGCCGAAAATATCAGAGCCACCAAACTCTTTGCTGATAAGGCTTTAGCGATAAACAGCCAGCATGCAAAAGCTAATTTTATAGCAGGTAATTGGCATTTAGAAATGTCTAATTTATCGGCAATTAAAAAAACTGCTGTAAAAGTATTGTTTGGCGGCTTACCACAATACAGCTTAGATTCTGCTATTTATTATTTCGAAAAATGTAAAAATTACGACCAATATTATATGCTTAATTATTTAGCCTTAGCAAAGGCTTATATGCAAGATAATAGCCCTACAAAAGCTATTGCTATTTTACAAAAATTAATAAAATTACCTTTACGCACAGCCGATGATGCAACAATAAAAGAAGAAGGTAAAAAGCTTTTAGCAGAGTTGGAGTAAAATAATTTTCTTAAAAAAAAATTAAATAAAGTTTCCATTTTCTGTTTTTACCCAAACTAAATACATTTTATCTAATAGCTTATACTCAAGTTGCAATTTTCGTTCTTTAAAATGTACATCAATTATTCCTTCGTTGTATAATGTAAAAGGTTGTATGCGTATCATGTTACTAAAATCAACTTTTCCATTTCCCCACCATTTAAAAACTGCTTCTTTGCAGCTCCACAACAAAGTTAAAAGTGCTGTTTGTTGTGAGTTGGGTTGAAATAAATTAATACCTAAATTTTTTATTTCATCTTCATGCAAAAACTTACTGGCTATTTTATTAATTTTTTCAGTAAAAATTTCAATATCAATTCCTACTCGGTTTTTTGTACTTACAATAACTGCAGCAAAATCGCCACAATGTGAAATAGAAAAATGAAAAGATTCGCTGGGCAAAAAAGGTTTTTTGGTATCAGCAATTTCCAATTCATGATAAGGAAAAGAAGGAAATAAATAACGTAATAAATAACGACCCGCAAAATGCTGTAATCGTTTGTGGGTATGATGTATAGGCGTTTGTAAAGGAACAGTTTGAGAAAAGAAATTTTCTGCTTCTTCAATTTTCCAAACTGCTAATCTTGTGTATTGGTTAATATTTTGTTGATAAAACAAGGGCATATACAAATTTGAGACTTTAGTTTTACGAACTAAGATTTATTTTATTTGCAAATAAAGTTTATTATAACAAAATGATACTAACAGACAAACGTATTTTAGAAGAAATAGAAAAAGGTACTATAAAAATAGTTCCTTATCATCGTTCAGATTTAGGCAGCAACAGTTATGATGTGCATTTAGGCAGCACATTAGCCAGATACATTGACAAAGAATTAGACGCAAAAAAGCACAACAGAATTGAATATTTTGAAATTCCTGATGAAGGTTTTGTATTACAACCTCATGAATTTTATTTGGGTGTAACCCTTGAATACACTGAAACACATGCACATGTTCCGTTCTTAGAAGGCAAAAGCAGTACAGGGCGTTTGGGTATTGATATTCATGCAACAGCAGGAAAAGGTGATGTAGGTTTTTGTGGTAACTGGACTTTAGAAATTTCTGTAAAACAACCTGTAAGAATTTATAAAGGAATGCCTATTGGGCAATTAATTTATTTTCCTGTAGAGGGAGAAATAGAAATAAAATACAACGAAAAAGGAAATGCAAAATACAGTGGGCAACCTAATAAACCCATTGAAAGCATGATGTGGAAGAATAAATTTTAATTTGTTTTTACTGCTGGTTTCGAAATAAGGTATAAACCTATATAAGTAAATAATCCATTTACTATTAAAAGTTCAATGCCTATTTTAAACCCATGAAAAACCTTATCTGATAAGGTTTTGATAGAATTTGCAAAATTTCCTGTTAAGCTAAGTTTATGCACAAACCAATCTGCATTGTTTACAATATCCAAACCAATTACAAGCAAAGGAGCAATTATGCAAACCAACAAAGAAAGTTTATCATTTATACTACGTTTTGTAAAAATACCAAAAGCAAATAAGCCCAATAAAGGTCCATAAGTATAACCTGCTACTTTTAAAATAACATCAATAATAGATTTATCATTAATCCATTTAAAAGCAATAACACACAAAAAGAAAATAATTGTAAAAGAAAAATGCACCATTAATCTTGTTCTTTTCTTTTGACTTTCGTTGAGTTTATTATTTCTTTTCAAGCCAAGAATATCTATACAGTAAGAAGATGTTAGAGCCGTTAAAGCTCCATCAGCACTTGGAAATAATGCACTTATTAAACCTAAAATAAAAATCATTCCTACCGCAACAGAAAGATGATTATCTAAAGCTATTGTAGGAAACAAATCATCGCCTTTAGCAGCAACACCATTGTTGGCTGCATACAAATACAATAAGCCTCCCATTAATAGGAAAAGAAAATTTACTACTAATAATATTACACTCAAAGTCATTACATTTTTTTGAGAGTCTTTAAGTGTACGAACAGAAATATTTTTTTGCATCATTTCTTGGTCAAGCCCTGTCATAGCAATGGTTATAAAAGCTCCACCAATAATTTGTTTTATAAAAAAACCAGAAGATTGTGCATCTGTATTAAACATTTTCAGCATCCCTTTATCATTCAATAATCCAATTGATTCTGTAAAGCCAATATCCATTTTACCCATTATGGCTACAATGCAAACTATTAATCCTAAAAGCATACAAGTTGTTTGCAAAGTATCAGTATAAACAATGGTTTTTACACCACCTTCAAATGTGTAAAGTAATATTAAAACAAGAATGATTATGGTTGTTGTCCAAAACGATACACCCATATTATCCAAAATAAAAATCTGCAAAATATTTATCACTAAATACATTCTTGCAGTTGCTCCTAAGGTTCTTGATAAAATAAAAAATATGGCACCTGTTTTATAACTTGTATTTCCAAACCTATGTTCTAAATAATTGTAAATAGAAGTAAGATTCATTTTATAATACAATGGCAATAAAATATAAGCCACAGCCAAATAACCAAAAAAGTAGCCTATAACCACTTGAAAATATTGAAAGCCTGCACTGCCTACTGTACCTGGAACACTTACAAATGTTACACCACTAAGGCTCGTACCAACCATACCAAAAGCAACAAGCATCCAATTGCTACTACGATTGCCAATAAAAAATGAATCGTTGTTAGCATTTTTACTGGTGTACCACGCTACACCTAATAACAATAAAAAATATCCTATAACAAATGAAAACAGTAGTAATGGGCTCATGAAAAAATGTTTGGTAATTTTCTAAATCGTACTACACAAACATTCAACTTTTTTTTAGAACTAAAAAAACTTTTCTAATTTTTCTTTTAGCAAAGCAGGCATATTTGTTTTTGCTTTTGTTGCTGCATCTATAAAATATAAAACAATCCTACCCACTGTTAATAATTTGTTAGCTTCGTTATATACTTCCTGATGAAACTCTATTTTATGATTAGTGGGTAATTCTTTTACAGAAGTTTTTACAGTTAATAAATCATCGTACTCGGCAGAACGTAAAAATTTAATATTCATTTCTACCACAGGCATAATAACACCAAACTCCTCTATTTGCTTGTAAGAAAGTCCTAATTGTCTTATGCTTTCTACACGTCCAACTTCAAAATACTGTGCATAATTACCATAATACACCACACTCATTTGATCTGTTTCGGCATAACGAACTCTTATTTGTGTAGTGCTTTCGAACATGAAAAAAAAGGAATTAAATTAGTCTAAAACTTCAACATCTGTTGGATAATTTGCTTTATTAAAAACAAATAATTTATCCGATATAGTTGCATTTGTGTTTAAAGAATTAAAGCTAAATTCTAAAATATTAT
>JAIXLB010000097.1 GCA_026931905.1 Chitinophagales bacterium | reverse complement strand
TGCCTGCGTCAAGCCGCCACAACGTAAGGCGAAATGCTACTCATTCGCTTCGCTCATTCGTTAGACGCAAAATCGTTGTTTCACAACTCCCTTTTTGCTCATTCCGCCTTACGACCAATGTTTCACATTCTAAAATTTGCAGAAGCACTTCGCCTTACAGTGTGTTTGCGAAATGCAAATTTTAAAAGTGATTGCTCCCGTATCTTTACAAAACAAGTTTTGTAAATACACTTCGCAAACACATTGGTCGTTGAGTGTAACTATATTGACCCAACTTCCAATTCCACTTTCATCATTTATTTAAAAATATTGGTCGATAAAAAATAGACCAACGGGTAAGCCGAAAACCGTATATCAAAAGAGTAGGTAAAAAAACAAATTTTATCGGTAATTTTTCAATTGGCGAATACAACTTTGAGTATGTCATTCAAAAAGGAAAGGTACTTCACGTTGATGAAAAATTAGAGACAGTTGTTTCAGGAAGTGGTGGAGGTTTTGTTGCAAATGGATAAGGAAAAAGTTCCATAAGCATTAATTCATCGACAGTTACACACACGAATATTTTTCTCGAAAAAAATGACGGTAACCAATTTTCTGTAAAACTAAAAAACTGGGATATTTCTTGTATGGCTGGTAATGAAATGATCTTTATTAGCCTACAAACAAAAAAAATTGAGAGTCGTTATGTTCTAATACACAATACATCATTAGATAAAACTTACACAGCTTATAATTTCAATGACTATATCGAACACCTTGACGAAGGAATGGTAAAGTTGGGATGCCTTTTATATTTAGGCTTACTAATTGGTATACCAAGTATTGCATATGGTGCGACAGAAAGCTATATAGCTGGGACTATTGGCTTTATCGTAGCAGTAATTCTTACAGCAATGAAATTCAAAAAATGGGGTAAAAAACAGAAAAAAGAAGGAGATGAAACTGAGCAGATAAAATTAAAACTAAATCAATTACTGGAAAAGGAAAAATAGCTACACACAACAAAAGCATTTGCGTTATGGTGGTGGACAGATACGCAACCCTCAACAATAAAATAGTTGGCATCTTTTGTTCTCATCTTGACGTAACACAACTCAACAACAAAATTTAAACATCAACTAATTAACTTTACCAAGCAACAGTTCTGGGCTGACCATTTTTCAAATTCCACCACAAACACAAATGCCCGAACGTTACCAGCAATGTTCACCGACCGCTCAACCTCGACAACCCCAACGATTAACCTACTTTTTCTAATTTTTTAGAGGTAAATTTTTAAGGACAAAAATTATTTTAACTACAAATATGGTATATATAAAAATAATAACTACATTTGTGGTAAATATTAGAAGCAATGAGCCAATATCATTTAGGAGAATTTGAAGAGGTTGTCCTACTCACAGTCGCAATTCTCAACGGAGAAGCTTATGGTGTAAGTATCATCACTGAAATTGAAGACCGCTTAAAACGAAAGGTTAGTTTGGGAGCAATGCAGACAGTCTTAAAAAGACTTGAAGAAAAAGAGTTGGTAAAATCTGAATTTGGAGAAACTACAAATGTCAGAGGCGGAAAAAGAAAACGGCTATATGAAATTTCAGCCAGTGGCAGACAAATACTTAATCAGACAAAAGCACAACGAAATTCATTGTGGGACGCAATTCCAAAAGTAGTTTTCAAATTTTCATAAATGAACTCACAAAAACATAAACCTCCCCGAATAGCATTATCATTTTTTCGTTGGTATTGCAACCCGGAATTTCGTGAAGAAATTGAAGGGGATTTAACTGAACGGTTTCACTATTATTTAGAAGAATACGGATATAATAAAGCAAAATGGCTTTTTGCAAAAGAAGTCCTTCTACTTTTCAGACCAAACATAATTGGAAACATTTTTCATTTAACAAACAAAAATTCAATATTTATGACAGCACAAAACAAAAGATTAATGCTCATTTTGGCAGGAGTTCCTACTCTGCTACTTATTCCTCTAATTGCAATGCAATTTAGCACAGGGGTTGACTGGAAAATTTTAGACTTCACAATTATGGGAGTATTGTTATTAGGAACAGGACTACTTTGTGAATTCGTTCTAAGAAAAGTGAAAAGCACAAAAGGTAGGTTACTCTTATGTGGAGCTGCTCTGTTAGTATTCTTACTAATTTGGGTGGAACTTGCAGTAGGAATTTTTTGTTGAATATGAAAGGGTGCATATATTTGAGAGTTGGCAGAAATAATAAAATCCACATATCTATGGAACTATCTATTAGAATAAGAAAGATTAGAGAGGCATATAAAATGACACAAGCAGACATTGCTTATAAAACAAACATTTTCTCCTCAAGCCTATGGTAAAATAGAGAGATGTGCTAATAAAACCAAATTCGAAACTCTTGAAAAAATTGCAGAGGCAATTGGTGTAAGTGTTCCTTTTCTTATAGACTTAAAAAATAAAAATTATATTCAAGAAAAAAACAACTTATAGGTTGTTGTATTAAAATATTTCATATAATTATTTTGCAAGTAGAAAATTATTGTTGGTAAAAATTAATCTCGTTAGACTAGCTTCAGAAATCAAAATAGGGCAAATAGTGACTTACAAAATGACAATGAGGAAAAGAAAGACGATGGAGAATAAGCCAACAGTTAAGGACACCGACACCTTACCAAAAGATTGCAGGTCGTAGAAATTCAAACTATGTTAGGGGTATTCCTATTTGATAAAAAATTCATTAAAATGAAAAAAATTACTTACTTTTTTGTTGTCGCTATTTGTTTACTAACAATAATATATAGTTGTAATAAACAATCTGTCGCTGAAATAAAGGAAGTCCAAACCGAACAAGCCTCTTCAAGTAATCAAGTGCAAGAAATTACGTTTGATAATTACTTTACAGCCGAAGAATCCGAATACTTAAGTGAAAATTTCGGTTCTTTTGATTTGAGTACAGCAAGACAGATTATCAATAATGGAGAAATAATAACAACAGTTTGTTCAGATTTAAACAATGATTATACTTTTAAAAGAATTATAATACAAGAAAAGGAAATAGAAGGTAAAATCAAACTAATAAAAGCCATTTATTCGGTTACATCCTCAAATGAAACTATCTCAAATATCTTAGAGAATAACACAAATCCAACACAATTTTTAAAAAAGTCAATCGTTAGCTTAAATGCTGGTGAAATTTACAGTGTTGATGAAAATGATAATTTCACAGAGGGACAAATATCATTAAGACCACCAGGACAAGGATTTGGTACATGTTTTAAGACTTGTTATAGAGATAAATTTTATGGAATGAATTTTGTTGAAGCTGTAATTTGTGGTTATGAAATACCAGCATGTATAGCAACACTATCGGCAGTATGTGCATGGGATTGTAGATAAAATAAAATAAAAATCATGAATTTAACATTTGAATTAACTAACTATGCAATAAAAAAAGGGTTAAGTAAAAAGTCAGTACTTATTCTTTATTCATTGTTTTATTTTGTTTTATACGTAGTATTATTAGTAGCCATAAAAAGCAATATTGCTGGATTAGTAGTAATATCCATATTTTATTATTTAAAAATCTGGTCATTTAACAAGTTTTTGAAACGCCATAACTTTTGATTCTTATTTTTGAGAGGAGCTGTATTTTAAATCAGCTCCTTTTTTTGCTCATTACTTCTGCCAACATTAGGTTTTGTGCAAGTTGGGCAGACGGAATAGCAATGAGCATTTGTAATTCTATTTGGCTTTTATTCGGGCAGGACGTACATCGCTGAACTTTTGTTCTTATCTTCATCTTCGGTTTTTCAATCAGCAGCGGTTCCGGGCAGTCGGAATACTATTTCCCAACCTGCACAAAGCCCTGTTCGTTGGCAGAAATAATATTAACCACTTTCTAACTTCTAAAGTCAATATAGGACGACTAAGAGCCTTACCAAATGACCATGAAGAATAAGATAGACATAAGTTATTTGTCAACGGGATTAATTAAATCTGACAGTTTCCCCAATAACAAGGTAAGACATAGCATTGGACTATGCAAGGATTTATTAGCCTATTCAATAGTAACCATAAACTATGTATCACTAAATTATGAAAAGAATATTATTGCTATTCATTAGCACAGTAGTTATTATTATTTCAGGTTGTAAAAAAACCGGAGACTCCTTTGTATTTACCAATCAACAAAAAGTAACTAAATTTCTAAATGTTCAAGATAATCACTCGCAACTAATCAAAAGGATTGCTAAGAGTATCGAAGATGATAACAGAAATAAAAATTACTTAGAAGCAATTATTGACAAATTAGGTAATCCAATTTGGGATAAGATAATCACTAAAAGAAAAAGTAATAATACAGCCTTACAAAGAACAAACCAAGAAGAGGAAATAGTTATTGTGCCTATAGCAGAAATATCAAATCAAGAGGTGACTGGATTTTTTGTAAGTAAAGTAACAGACACTACTGTAACAACAAATTTTTTCAGTAAATTTAACTATTCCAACTTTGGCTTTAATCTTCCAAATACTACTATTGACGGAGAAGACATTGCAATAGTTAGCATATATTTAGAAAGTTTACTTTTCAATAATTCTAAATATATAATACACGACGAGAGGCTGTTTAATAATGGAAACACTACAATAACATCACCTACAGAGATTGAAATTTTAAACACTCCAACAGACCCAATTAATCTTGCTATTATTGTTGTTGAGCATCATCATTGTACTGGAACTGGTAAATGTTCAAATGGAGATTGTGATGGATGTGGTTTGTGTGTATATCCTATTCATACTTAAATATAAGTAATAACACAAGGGACACCTGGGGAGGTGCTGCAGGGTTTTGGGGATAATTTGGTGGTGGAAATGGAGGTGGCTGGGCACCAATAGTCCCAATTAGCTTATCTATAAATAATATTTGGCAAAACATGGGACTTTTAAACCACCAATTGTTATTCGTAAATAATGCGGACAATCAAGATATTGTAAATAAATTAGCTTTACTAATGAGTTATGAAAACTTTAGTACAGAATCACAAAAAGCAACTAAGGTAACTTTAGATGCAATCATAAAGAATGTAATTAATGGGCCATATACTCATCAAGCATTCATTAATATAATGGATAACCTTTCTATAATAGCTGTTGAGGGTGGTTCTACAGCTTATTGGGAGTACTTTAATTATTTAAAAAATTCATTTTCAAACAATACAACTCTAACAAGTGAAGAGCTTTTCTGGAAAAGTACTTATGAATGTAATAAAATATTCAATTATTTTTATAATTTAAGATTAACAGATCCCGAATGTCAAAACTTATACAATAATTATTTGTATACTTATCAAGGTTATACAACTGGGCACCATTGGTGGATGAATGAAGATTGGTTAGATAATCCCTCTAATTTTAATCTTGATATTGATCCTAAATATAATAATCAATACGATAAACTAACTGCTGCTGAGAAAGCATTGGTAAAAGCTAATCCAAGAGTCGCAATGATTATTAAATCTAATAAAAGTATAGCGGAGCAACTAACAATAAAAATTATGGGTAATAATGGATTAAACGATAAAAGTGATGCCTTTAGACATGCATTCTTTCAATCTTTAAATACTGTTAGAGTTGGAGCTTCTTTAACTCAGCAATTTTCAGTTGCACATGAAACAGAAACTCCAATTAAACTAATAAAAGAAAAGCAAATGGATTTATTTAATAACAGTATAGGAATAGCTCATGCTCAAGCAGTTTCTTCAACTATGTGGACTGTGAACATTAGAGCAAATGATATCTACACTAAAGTACTTAATGGGGATCTAAAATACTTATCTCCTATATGGTCTGTAAAGTTTAACACTTCAGGCCAACTAATTAATCCTGCTGGTGATCCTAATTTTTATGGAACAAATGGAACTAACAATCCTGCAACTGCGACGCATGGGATTACAGCAAGTACACTATTAATACCAACAAATCAATAAAATATGAAACTGCTTAGCACTTTACTTTTTGGACTACTTCTTTCAAGTTGTTATTCGCAAAAACGAACAATTACTTTTATAAATCAATCTGAATTCATAATAGATAGTATAGGAATTGGAGTATCTTCGGCAGATTCATATTCAATTAAGTACGTTAATATTAATACATCTGATTCTGTAATTACTGTCATTCCTCATAATGAACCAAGATCAAATAACCATGACATAACGGTTGATATAACAATCTATATCAAAGATCATAGCTTGATATACAGCTATAATTACAACGATTTATCAGGTTATTTAGCAAACGATTATACAATAGTATTGAATAAAAAAAGGGAAGTGCGATGGATTTTAGGTTCAAAAATTGACAAAAATTAACGTTCTTTATCACTACTGTCCGATAAAAATAAAAAAAGAGAGCCATAATGAGTTTGGTGAAATAGCAGCCTCTTTTAACACTATGGCTAAAAAATTAGAAGAATATAGCAGTAGCGATTTGGAGCGATTGATGATGGTTAAAAAAAGGATTGAAACATTGATTAATAATATGAGTGAAGCACTAATCGGGCTTGATGAAACCGGTAAAATTCTTTTTATGAATGACACGGCCTTGACCATCTCAAACCTTAAAAAAGAAGTAGTAATTGGAAATCAAATTCAGGAAGTAGCAAAGAGTAATGACTTAATCAGAACATTGGCAAGTGAATTGATTTTAAACGCCAAACCAGAACCCATCAAGTTATATGCAGACCAAAAAGAAAGCTATTTTGAAAAAGAATTTATTCCGATAAAAATTATTCCTACTGGTAAAAAGGAAGAAAAAAATATCGGAAATGTAATCCTGCTTAAAAATATCACTTCGTATAAAGAAAAGAATTAGACTATGCCAAAACCAATTTTATTGGAACAGTTTCTCACGAATTAAAAACACCTATTTCATCCATCAAAATGAGCCTACAACTATTGGAGAATAAGCAAATAGGAGATTTAAATAAGGAACAATCAGAATTAGTAGAAAACATTAAAGAGGACACTCAAAGATTATTGAAAATCACCAGCGAATTACTCAACATGACTCAGGTTGAAAGTGGTAGCATTCAGTTAAACAAAATGCGAACATCCGTAAATGAAGTCATTGAATATGCGGTAAACACGGTGAAATCAGCCGCAGAGCAAAAAAGTATTCAGATTGAAATTTTGTCGCCCAATGACAGTACTATTTTAGCAGACAAAGAAAAAACGGCTTGGGTTATTACCAATCTGTTATCTAATGCAATCCGTTATGCCGATGAAAATTCGACCATTAAAATAAAGATAGAAGAAGCTTTGAATAACAAAATAGAAATCTCCGTAACAGACCAAGGACAAGGCATTCTGCCCGAATACATCGACAAAATTTTTGACCGTTATTACCGCGTAACTGGCACTCACAAAGATGGTACAGGATTAGGATTAAGCATAAGCAAAGAATTTATAGAAACGCAAGGCGGTAGTATTTCTGTAAAGAGTGAATATGGAGTTGGAAGTACATTTGTGGTGAGTTTGGAGGGAGAGAGTTGACTTTTAAGTTAATCCTACAATCATGCTTCAAAATATCTATTACAATAAATTATTTTGATAATTGATAATATTATTTACTGATGAAAAAATATTTGATGATCCATAATAAAAAAATCATGTTTTAAGCAATTTTACAACACCTATTATAATACTCTTACTTTAGTTAAAATTTAGATTTCAAAAAGTCCCAAAATTTTAATACCTTTAAGAATAAAATTATTTACTATGGAGCATTCAAACAAGAAAAAATTATCGTCCGTATCGGGAAGACCGATTGCAGAAAATCAAAACGTAAAAACTGCTGGACAAAGAGGTCCTATGCTATTAGAAGA
The DNA here is from genome assembly GCA_026931905.1 of Chitinophagales bacterium. Lineage (GTDB taxonomy): Bacteria > Bacteroidota > Bacteroidia > Chitinophagales > Chitinophagaceae > UBA1930. The sequence goes on along the minus strand of JAIXLB010000097.1, from coordinate 27,762 downwards.
CTTCTGGTTTTTAGAAAAATTAGCACACTTCGACCGTGAAGTAATTCCTGAAAGAAGAATGCACGCCAAAGGTTCTGGAGCTTTTGGGACATTTACAGTTACCCACGACATCACGAAATACACCAAGGCAAAAATCTTTTCGGAAGTAGGTAAAAAGACCGATGTTTTTGTTCGTTTTTCTACTGTTGCAGGTGAGCGTGGTGCTGCCGATGCAGAAAGAGACATCCGTGGCTTTGCAATGAAATTTTATACAGAAGAAGGAAACTGGGATTTGGCCGGAAATAATACACCCGTGTTTTTCCTTCGTGACCCTTATCGTTTTCCTGACCTGAATAAAGCGGTAAAAAGAGACCCAAAAACTAATTTGAGAAGTGCCAATCACAACTGGGATTTTTGGACTTTATTACCCGAAGCGTTGCATCAAATCACCATCACGATGAGTGAAAGAGGGATTCCTAAATCGTACAGAAATATGCACGGTTTCGGTAGTCATACTTTTAGTTTGATAGATAAAGACAACAAAAGAGTGTGGGTGAAATTTCATTTTAAAACCCAACAAGGCATTGAAAACCTAAGTAATGAAGAAGCCGGTGCTATCATTGCCAAGGACAGAGAAAGCCATCAACGGGATTTATTTAACGCCATTGAAAAAGGCGATTTTCCAAAATGGAAAATGCAAATTCAAGTGATGACCGAAGAACAGGCAAAAGCTTGTCCGTTCAACCCTTTTGACCTAACCAAAGTATGGCCACACGGTGATTTCCCGCTGATTGATGTAGGTGTGATGGAACTCAACAGAAATCCAGAAAACTATTTTGCAGATGTGGAGCAAGCAGCCTTTAATCCGGCTAATGTAGTGCCGGGTATTGGTTTTTCACCTGACAGAATGTTGCAAGCAAGGTTGTTTTCTTATGGCGATGCACAACGATACCGTTTGGGTGTAAACCATTATCAAATTCCGGTAAACAAACCTCAATGTCCTTTCCACAATTCCTCCAGAGATGGTGCAATGCGTGTCGATGGTAACGAAGGCGGTACTTTGCATTATTTCCCTAACAGCTATGGGCAATGGGAAGAGCAAAAACAACACGCTGAACCTGGTTTGCCTATTGAAGGAATGGCACATCATTATGACTTCCGTGAAGATGATAATGATTACTACACTCAACCCGGCAATCTGTTCCGATTGATGAATGATAAACAAAAACAAATTTTGTTTAATAACACGGCAGCAGAAGTAGGCGGAGCGGAAGTTTTCATTCAAGAAAGACATATCCAAAACTGCTACAAAGCCGATCCGACTTATGGTACAGGTGTGGCAAAAGCTTTGGGGTTAGATATAGAAAGTATCCTTAAAAAATAATGCTATTTACGCTATTAAAAATTTCTTATTTAAAGATTGTAAATCGGGAAAGGATTTTGCTTTACTGATTTTCCGGCTCACCTTAGGGTTTGTATTGCTCTATGGTCACGGTGCCGGCAAACTTTCTACTATTTTTAGTGGGCAGGAAATTCAATTTATGGATCCCATAGGCATTTGAGCTACACCATCATTTTATATGGCAGCTTTTGCCGAAGGTATTTGTTCCATTTTATTAATCTTAGGGTTATTTTCTCGTTTTGCGTCCTTAATGCTAACGGTAAATTTTATTGTGATATTCATTTTTCACGCATTCATCATTAAAAATGGATTTGAGATTTTAGAATTGAGATTTCTTTATCTGCTACCTTTTATTGCATTGACTTGTAGCGGTGGAGGAAAATACGCTTTAGACCATTTATTCTTTAAAAACAAAAATTAATTATTATGAAATATTCAGAAAAATTAGCAGGGATTACCTTGAACATCCAAGCCGTTGATATCACTATTGATGATGATGTAACGGATACTATTCGTAAAAGTATTAGCCGACTAATTCGCCATTTTGATAAAATAGAATGGGCAGATGTTTATTTGGAAGACAAAAAAGAAAAATCAACTGAACAAAAGCAGGTGAGTATCCGCCTGGGTATTCCGGGCAATGATCCTTTTGCTTCGGAATATGGTGATAATTTTCACGCATTGTTGTCCAGTGTTGAAGAAAAGTTGAGAAGACAGTTGGAAAAAAGATAAAGCTCGATTATATGCCACAGCTCATAATAGATGCCCGTACCGCCGCCCTCAGCACAGGTTTGAGTGTAAAACGTATTTTGCCTTATCGAAATAAGCGAATGGTAGGACCCTTCATTTTTTTAGATCATGCCGGACCGGTGGGTGTGCCGGCGGCAAACCTTTCGGCAATGGATGTGCTACCACATCCACATTTCGGACTTTCTACCGTAACTTATTTATTAGATGGTCAGGTGACTCATCGCGATAGTCTGGGTGTAAAGCAAATTATCTGTCCTGGAGAAGTGAATTGGATGACTGCCGGAAAAGGCATCTCTCATTCCGAGCGATTTGAAAACCCCGATTTATTGGCAAAAACTCATTTGGAAATGTTGCAAACTTGGGTGGCACTTCCCGAAAAGGACGAAGAAACTGACCCTTCTTTCATCAATTTTAGCCCTGATGAATTACCGGAATTTAACGATACCGGAATATGGATGCGATTGATTGCAGGTGATGCTTATGGTTTGAAAAACAATGTCAAAACACATTCTCCTTTTTTTTATATCCATCAAGAGTTAGCACTCAATGCTAAAACTACATTACCCACTGGCTATACCGAAAGAGCAATTTATATCATCAAAGGAAGCATTGAAATAGAACATCATATCTATAAAGAAGGGCAAATGTTGGTGTTTGACAAAATTGAAGAGCCAACCATCCTTGCAAAAGAAACAACAACTTTGATGCTTTTGGGAGGCGAACCTTTAGGTGACAGATATATCTGGTGGAATTTTGTTTCCTCAAGAAAAGAACGCATTGAACAAGCCAAAAACGATTGGTTAAATGGTAAAATCATTTTACCACCGAATGATGACAAAGAGTTTGTACCTCTGCCCAATGATAATTCCAGACCATCAGAACCACCGGAAGCAAATATTTTATCGTAACAAATGAAATATTCAAGATGAGTAAAAAACGATACTACAAACAAGTTTATTTGCAACTATATCAGATTGTTTTTGGGTTATTGGTAGTACTCTTATTGAATTCATGTTCCGGGGTTATAAAAATCCCAAATAATATAAACAATACCAATAGTTTTTGTAACCATCAAACCAATTACAATTATTCAGAAGAAGAATTGGCAAAGCCTATATTTAAAGTAGAAATAGACCAATCTCTTAATAATATTTTTTCGTTTAGAGCTTTAAATGTAGCCAACGCCATCAACATATTGAACGATTTGAAAGAACATTTAAAATTGAGAGAAGCTTATTTAAAAAGCCAAACGATAGAGAACCGGTTGGATCTTATGGAATTATCGCAAACCATAAATAATAAAATAAATATCGCATCATTAGAAATATCCTCCGCAGCCAGCGAGTTAGATTGTGAGGAAGAAAGAACTAGCCAAATAGCCAATTACATCAAAGGCAAAGAAGCCCAAAGAGAAAATAATTTGGTGATTGGTTCAATCATAGTTGGAGCGGCAGGATCTATTGCTACAGAAGCATTATCATCAGAAAACAATAATGCAGGAACCGTAGCCGCATTGAGTACCAGCCTTGTTGGAACAGCTTTGGGGGTGATGATGCTGGTCAATAAAAGAAAAGTAATTTTTCATCATAAAAGAAATACATTGGGCGAAATTTGGTATCAGTTGCCTGTTTCTACAACGCTTCCGCCGTCAATATGGTATTATCTTAACTATAAAGACAACTCTAAAAATAAACAATCATTAAGAGATTTATTAGTAGAAAGATGGCTTAACTTTGGACAAATTGAACATTCAGAAAAAAACACAAAAAATACCGGTATATATTTTGGAGAAGGAGGTAAATATACGGCAGAGCAACTAAAAAACAGGGCAGCAATGTATGACGAAATAGAAGCTAATATTACCATTATGAAACAAGATCTGAAACAACTTAGTATTGAATTTGAAAATATAAGAACACCAAAAAAATAAATTTAAATATGACCAATTTAAAAATAATCACTTCCACTACCCGTCCCGGAAGAGCCGGCGTAGCCATAGAAAAATAGTTTACAGACTTTGCGAAAAGCAAACCCAAATTTAATGTAGAACTATTAGATTTATCAGGTTACTTGGATGGGACAGCATGGATATGATGATTCTTGGCGGCCATTTTAACTTAAAAAGTAAAAAAATGTTTTACATATATCTTAAGAACAGAACTTTATTTGTGATTCTGTTTAGCGTAAGTACTCTCGTATTTGTTGAAAGCATAATGTTTTTTGTTTATAATGAGAAACCAAGCATCACTTCAATTTTTATTGAACTTCCTTTTTTTATATTGGGGGCTTGGATTTATCACTACAGGATGACTAAAAAAATTGCTGCTAAGAAAGACGCTTAAAACTAATTTAGGCGTGAAAAGGCTGGATAATTTATCCAGCCTTTTCTAAAATTTTAAAAGCAAAGTAAAAGTAGCACGTAAAACTCACACTAAAAAGGATGAGCAAGCAGCAGTGACTTTAAAAAAAACTTCAAGCAAAAAATAGTTGATATTTCTAGTGCTGTACCGCTAGAATTTAGCAGTATTAATCTTTATTTTGAAGACGAAAGTCGTTTTGGTTTGCACACAAAATATGGTAGAGGTTTAACTGCTATTGGTGTTCAACCTGTGTGCAATTTTCGACAGGTTTTTAAATTTACTTATTTTTTTGGTGCTTTTTCGCCAGTAACAGGTGTTCAATTTCAATTAGAACTTCCATACTGTAATTCAGCTATGTTTCAACTCTTCCTTAATCTATTTTCAGAAACAAATCCAACCGAATATAAAATTATAGTACTTGATAATGGTGCTTTTCATAAAGCATCAACATTACAAATACCCAAAAACATTACGTTACTTTTTTTGCCGCCATACTGCCCTGAGCTTAACCCAGCCGAAAAAATATGGAAACATCTTAAAAGAAAATTTACAAATAAACTCTTTAATAGTCTTGATGAAATCAGTGAATTTTTCAAAGTAGAAATCGCCAAACTAACTGCTGAAAAAATAAAGCCTATTTGCGGGTTTAGTTATCTTTCTTTAGATGAATTTTGGTCTTATTAAATATTCACTTTAGCATAAGTAATGATAATTGCCAGCCTATTTTAGGGCAAGGCACAAACCAATAATTTGGGCAAACAATATTAATTTTGACATCTTGAAGAAAGTGAGTTTGTTGTACAGCCCTAAAGTTATATTTGGATTACAAAACACTTTCTCTTTTTATAAACGCTTAGAACGCTATTGTGTTGCTAATATAAAATTATGACTGCCATTTTAAACAACATACAACAATATTTTGAATCTGGTGCAACAAAAGAATATGCTTTTAGGAAAAATAAATTGCAGCAACTTGCTTCTATAATTAAAAAATATGAAAAAGAAATTAGTGAGGCATTGTATAAAGATTTAGGCAAAAGCGAAGCAGAAAGCTATGCAACAGAAATTGCTTTAGTGCAAATGGAAATAAATTTTATGCTGAAAAATTTAAAGCAATTAATGAAGCCCAAAAAAGTTGCAACCAATTTTATGAACCTGCCTGGTAGCAGTAAAATTTACTATGATGCTTTGGGTGTAGTATTAATTATTGCACCTTGGAATTACCCTTTTCAATTATTGTTTACACCTTTGGCAGGTGCCATTGCTGGCGGAAATTGTGCTGTAGTAAAACCAAGTGAATTTACACCACATACAAGCAATGTTATTGAAAAAATTTGTTCAGAAATTTTTGAAGAAAATTATATAAAAGTATTTCAAGGAGATGGTGCAACAGTTGTTTCAAATTTGATAAACCATTTTAAATTTAATCATATTTTTTTTACAGGAAGTACCACAGTGGGCAAGGCTGTTTATGAAATGGCAGCCAAACAATTAATTCCTGTAACATTGGAATTAGGAGGAAAAAGCCCTTGTATTATTGAAGATGATGCAGCTATTAATATTGCAGCAAAACGTATTGTTATTGGAAAATTTATAAATGCTGGACAAACTTGTATTGCTCCTGATTATTTGTTAATTCATGAAAAAATTAAAGACGATGTTTTAGCTGCATTAAAAAAAACAATTACAAATTTTTATACAAATAACCCATCTATAAGTGAAGATTATGGTAAAATAATTAATGAAAAAAGATTTGACACTTTAATACAATATTTACAAGAAGGAAAAATTGTTTTTGGGGGAAACTTTGATAAAAGCAAACTATATATTGAACCAACCATTATAGAAAACGTTGCTCTTAACTCTTCTTTAATGCAAGAAGAAATTTTTGGACCCATCTTACCAATTTTTACTTTTACAACACAAGAAGAAGCGTTGAAAATTATTCAGCAAAACCCTAATCCACTTGCGTTTTACGTTTTTACATCTTCTGCTTTTAAAGAAAAAAGTTGGATAGAGAAAGTTTCATTTGGAGGAGGTTGTGTAAACAATACAGCCTATCATTTTACCAACAAATATTTTCCTTTTGGTGGTATAGGAAATAGTGGTTTGGGTGCATATCATGGTAAAAATTCATTTAAAACATTTACACACGCAAAGCCTGTTTTAAAAACTGCAACATGGTTTGACCCTGCTGTAAAATATCCTCCTTTTAAAGGAAAATTAAAATGGATGAAATGGTTGTTGAAATAATTTTTTATTGATTACACTTTTTGAATTGCACCAGTAGCGTCAATTTTTATTTTATTTTCTTTTTGTAAAAACGAAATGGTTTCTATAATTTTTTCTTTTTTAATAGGCTTGAGTTGTTGTATTAAATCTGCTGCTGTAATAACTTGCTGATGAATGTTTCTATAAATCAGTTGTTCAATATTTTTAAATTCAGTTTCAGATAAAATTCTTTTTTTGTTTCGCAAGCAGTTATCACATATTCCACAATCTTTTACATGGTTATCGCCAAAATAAGCAGCTAAAAATTTGCTTCTACATTCGTTTGGTAAATGCAAATAATCTATCATCTTTTCTACTCTTTGCTTGTATAAATTTTTTCTCTCTACATAAGTGTTGTAATCAATGTTTAGCTCATGTGCAGATGCTCTGTTTAGAATAAAATATAATTGAGGCGTTTCCTTTTGTGGCGTATATTCTATAATGCCCAACTTATTTAATGCTGCCAAATCGTTGTAAACTTTTTCGTAAGGCAGTTGAGCATATTTTGCTATCAGTTTTTCATTTACAGAAACTTTATACTCATAAATTCCTTCATAAGTACGCAATAAAGTTTTCATTACTTTATCCAATGCAGGGTGCGAATTTTCTATATTGTTTAAAATATTTTTATCTGTCGAAAACATTATTTTACTTGGAATAAAAATATTTTGATTAAAAGCCAAGTGCCCTTCTTTTTCTAAAAACCTCAAAGCATTTATCACTAAAAAAACATCTAACTTAAAATTGTTACAAAACTCTAATAGATTAAAGTCGTAATAAATTCCTTCGCCAGAGCCAATAGGAATTTGTAAATAATTAGCTATACTTTGATACACATTTTTTATCTCATCAATCTTAGGAAATTTTATAGCTGGCAAGTTTTTTAGTTCAATTTCATCTGTTGTATTGTACAACAATACTGCATAAGCCTTTTTGCTATCACGACCTGCACGACCTGACTCTTGATAATAATTTTCTAAACAATCTGTAGTACTGTAATGCACAACAGTTCTTACATCTGGCTTATCTATGCCCATTCCAAAAGCATTGGTGCAAACTATTACACGACTTTTATTTTGTATCCAATTGGTTTGTATTTTACTTCGTTGTTCTTGTGTTAATCCTGCATGATAAAATGCTGCAACAATATTTTTTTGTTGTAATAATTGTGCTATTTTTTGGGTTTCATTTCTGTTTTTACAATATACTATAGCACTCCCTTTTACATTGTTTAAAACTTCTATTGTTTTATTAATTTTACTATCTACTTTAAATACAGAAAAAGACAAGTTGGGTTTTTCGAAAGATTGTAAAAAAACAGAAGGTTGTTGTAACTGTAATTTATCAATAATATCTTTTTGAACCAAAGTTGTTGCAGATGCTGTAAGAGCAATAATTGGCACATGAGGCAACTCTTTTCTTAGCTGAACAATTCTTAAATAAGGTGGTCTAAAGTCGTATCCCCATTGACTTATACAATGTGCCTCATCTACTGCAATTAAACAAATAGGAAGTTCGTGTAAAAAAATTTTAAATAATTCTGTTTCTAATCTTTCTGGGGATAAATACAGAAATTTATACTTACCTTCTGCTGCATTTTGTAATGTATTTTTTACTTCATTAAAACTCATTCCACTATACAAAGCAGTTGCCTCAATATTTTTTTTTTCTAAATTCTCAACCTGATCTTTCATTAAAGCAATTAAAGGAGAAATCACTAAACACAAGCCATTCATGAGCATTGTAGGCACTTGAAAGCAAACAGATTTTCCTCCACCTGTTGGTAGTAATGCCAATACATCTTTTTGTTGTAAAACAGTGGTAATAATATTTTCCTGCTCTCCTCTAAAAGCAGGATATTTCCAGTATTGCTGTAATATGTGTAAAGAAGCATTCATGCTTATTGCAATAATAACAATAAGTTTTTAACGCTATAAAAAACGAGTGAGAATATATTGTAGTTGAAATCTAAATTTTCTTTCTTGCAAGTATAGATAAATCGGATTCTTCTTTTACAATTTTATTTTTCAAAACTCCTAATTGCTCTATTTCCATAACAACTTCATCACCTTCTTGCAACCATTGCTCTTGATAATTGGGGTCGTTCAGTTTTCCTGTTCCATTTAATTCAAGAAAACATCCTGTTCCAACAGTTCCACTACCTATTACATCGCCAGGGTGTAAGGTTACTCCATAACTACAGCGTTCAATAATTTCTGCAAAAGTCCAATCCATATCACCAATATTTCCTTCACTTACTTGCTTGCCATTTACACTGCACTTCATAGTTAAGTTCCAAGTTTTCCCTACATGATTTTGTTTGGCAGGAATTTCGTATTGCTCAAGTTCATCAAGGGTTACAAGGCATGGACCAATTACTGTACAAAAATCTTTTCCCTTAGCAGGTCCAAGATTTAAAAGCATTTCTTCCATTTGTAAACGCCTTGCACTCATATCATTCATAATCATTAAACCACCAATATATTTATCTGCTTCATCTGCTGTAATGTTTTTACCTTCTTTGCAAATAACTATTGCAGCTTCTAATTCAAAATCTAATTTTTCAAAATGGTCGGGCATACAATAAATATTTCCTTCGCCTTGTATGCTATGATGATTGGTAAAATAAAAAATAGGGTATTGATCAAATTCAGGAATCATATCAACTTTTCTGTTTCTTCTTGCAGCAGCAACGTGTTGACGAAAAGCATAACCATCTCTACAACTGGTAGGAAAAGGAACTGGAGCAAGCAACTGTAATTCGTTTACATTTCTTCCTCTATCCTTACTAAAATTTCCTGCTTCGATTGCTGCATTTACTTTTTGTGCAATAGGAAACATATCTTCCCAATAATGCAAAAACATACTCATACTACTTGGTAAATCAGGATGCAAAACATCACAGTCGTATAAATATTCATTTACTAAAAAAGCCAGTTGGTCGTGTCCATCTTTTAAGTAAGAAACAAGTTTCATTTTTTGTTGTTTTGCAGCGAATGTAAAAAAATATTTGCAGTAAGAAATTTCTACAATAGAATTTTAATTTTTACCATTTTTCTTCCTCATCAAGTGAAGTATTTGTTTTGTATTTTTCTCTTGAAATTCTTTTTTCTTCAAGGCGTTCCATAATTGCCTGAGCTATTAATTCTTCTGCATTTGTGTTAATAGAAGTGTTGAGTAGTTTTTTTATTTTATCTTCATACACATCAATTCTGTACAATAAAAAAACAAGTTTTTCAAAATCGTTTTGGATTAAGTAACGAATAAATTCAACCAATTCTTTTTTGGAATATTTTTCAATTTGTACAATATCTGTAGTTGCATTCATTGAAATATTTAATAAGTAAGAAAAGTGGTCTCACCAAGAATCGAACTTGGATCTAGAGTTTAGGAAACTCCTATTCTATCCGTTGAACTATGAGACCATTTTTGCATGATAGCAAATGTAAGTCATTTACTATCTTAGAAGAATTACATTTCCTTTTTTAGTGATAACAGGCTTATTGTTTATAGAATAAGTGGCTGTCCAAACGTAAGAGCCTAAATCGCTATCTATTCCATTTTGTTTACCATTCCATTTTACAAAAGGATTATTAGAAGAGAAAATTAGTTGCCCCCATCTATCATAAACATTTAATGTATAAATTGTAATAGCACTTATATTTCCTATTGCTCCAAACGTATCATTTAACCCATCATTATTGGGCGTAAAAGCAGTAGGAAAATATACATCACTACAATCTACCACAATTTTTATTGTATCGCTTTTGTTGCAACCATCATTGTCTGTAACTTTTACATAATAAGTACCAGTTGTTGTTACAGTAAATTTTGAGCTGGTAGAATTGTTTTGCCATAAATAAGATGAAAAGCCAGAACCTGCATCTAACACTAATTGATTACCAGGGCAAAAACTTGTATCCTTTCCTAAATTCAAAGAAATAGTATTCATGGAATCTTTTACTACAGTATTTTTTGTAATACTACAAGCATTGGCATCTTTTACAACAACAGAAAAATTTCCTGCATGTAGGTTATTAATGCTTTGTGTAGTAGCAGAATTACTCCATACATAACTATAAGGTGTAATGCCTCCTGTAACATTTGCTTTTAAAGAACCATTTTGCTGTTTACACAATTCATCAACAATATCTATTGCTGCAATTAAGGAATCTGGTTGAGAAATATTTATGGTTGCTGTAGTAGTACAAGCATTTGTAGCACTTACTGTAACGGTATAGCTTCCTTGCTTTATGTGAGATGCTGTATAAGTAGTTTGTACAGGTGTAGTATTCCAAGAGTAGTTGTAATTGCCATTGCCACCTGTAACTAATGCAGCTACTGCACCTGTAGAATCTCCATAACAATTAATAGGTTTTGCCACAACAGTATTTACATTTAGTACAATAATTGGATTAGTTTTTGTAACAACTATATTGCCTGGGAAACTTACAGTTAATGAAACATTGTAAGTGCCAGGAGCAGTAAAAGTATGAGATGGATTTTCTGCATTACTGGTATTTGATGGAGATGAAGGGTCGCCAAAATTCCAAACAAAATTACTTGCACAAATAGAAGATGTATTGGTAAAACTTACTGTGTTGTTACTGGTACATGCAAAAATAAAATTACTTGTATTGGTTGGTGCTTCAGAAATTGTTATATCATCAATAGCAATACCATTATAATTATTACAAGTAGTTCCTGCACCAAAAACAAATCTAAAACGAACATTGCTTTGCCCTGCAAGCCCAGTTAAAATATGCTTAGCTGTAACCCAACCATCACTTCCTCCAGTGCCATTACATCCTCCATTAGAGGGTAATTTTGTACCACTCCATCCATCTAAACCCAATGCAGTCATACCAGCATAATTAAACCAGTTTTGTCCATTACAATTATTATTGGAATTGGTAGAACCTAATGTTTGCCATGTATTTCCACCATTTACAGAATATTGAAAAGAAGCTCCATCATACCTTCTTTCTGTTTCCCAAAAAATACTAAACGAAATCATAGGATTGGTTAATGTGCTAAAATCATAACATGGACTCATTAACCAAGAGTTTTCTCCAAAGTTGTAAAAGCTTCCAGTTAAATTGCCTACAATCCAACATTTTGAACCACTTGCTGCACCCGTAATAATATTTTTTGCTGGTGTGCCATAAGCCCAATCACTATTATTTCCTCCAGTTGCCCAGTTGCCTTGTCCTGCTTCAAAATCTTCATGATATGGAAATGATGAAATAGTAGTATTGCATTGTGCGAGAATAGTGGAATTACAAAAAGTAAAACCCATTATCAGCATTAAAATAAATCTAAAAAACATCCTCTCTTTCAATTAAAATAAAGGGCAAAATAAGTAGTTTAATAAATAAGGCTAACTATTATTTCAATTTATTGTATTTTTCCACTTGAAAGTAATATTAATTTTTATATAAATTTTTCACATGACTTTAAAGTTTAAAATGCTGTTTGCTTTATTATTTGTAACATTTATTTTTGTTCGTGCCCAAGAAAAAGATACAACAAAAAAATCTTTTGTAGATAGTGTAAAAGCATTAACTGATACCGCAAAAGTTAAAGTTACAGACAGTAGTAAAACCAATGCCACTGACACTACAAAAGCCAACGTAGATAGCTTTTACTCAACTACAAGTACCGCAAAAGTTATAAAAAAAATAGAAGACCCACGACTTGGATTATCTTATGAATTTATTGCAAGAATAAAAAGAATGAAACCCAATCAATTATTAATCATTGATGAAAAAGCTGTACGCAATGAAAAAAGAGTAGATGAATATGGATTGGAATATGAAGCAACTGTTGCTATAAGATTTAGTTTTAGTCAAGATATGATTACAGGTATTGTTAAAGAAACGCCTTTATACAATACGGCAGGTAGAGAAACAAATATTATTGATGTAAAAATTCCAATAAAATTTTGCTGTACTACACCTATGGATAGTGTACATAAAAAGAAGCACTGTGGTAAAATGAGTGAATTAAATGATTTTGAAGATAATGAAGGATGTAAAGATTGGGTACAGGTAGAGGCAGGCAGTGGAGGTTCTAAAAAATCAACAGGTAAGCCTATAGTAAAAGGAAAAGGTAGAACAGGACAAACAAGTATTACAGGCGAAAGCGATGACAATGATGATGAAGAAGTGGACAAATTTGGAAAACCAATTTCTAAAAAGAAAAAAGGTAAGAAATCCAAACAACAGTTAGAAGATGAAAATATAGAAGTTAGTGATAGTACTACTGTAAATTATCAAGATTCTGTTGTAACCGATAAAAGTAAAAAAACAGGCAAAAAAGTAAAAGAAAGTAAAAAGAAAAAAAATGATGAGAGCTTTGGTAAACCTACAAAAAAAGATAAAAACAATAAAAGCAAATCAAACGATGATGATGAAAATGAAAAAACATACAATGAGGTAAATAAAAATCAGGAAGATAGTACAGGTGTAGCACCTCCTAAACAAGAAGTACAAGGCAATAAAGAGGAAAAAAAGGAAAATAAAAAAGAAGAAAAACAAACTAAACAAAAGAAAGATAATAGTGCTAATGAAGACGAAGCAGCTTCATTTAAAAAAGAAAACAAGAAAGAAAAAAAGAAAAAGAATAAAGAAAAACCCTCTGAAGTAAATTTTACTGATACTACTTCAAAAGCAAGTAAAGAAATAATAGAAGATAAAAAAGAAGATTCAAAAAACGATTCATCTTCAGAAGAAGAAGTTACTACTGATAAAAAAACTAAAAAGAAAGAGAAAAAAAAGAAGAAAGAAGAGAAGAGGAAAGAAGATGAGAAAAAGGAAAATGAAATTGATGAGTAAACATTAAAAAACTGTAAACTAAATTTAGGACGAGGCAAGACTTAAAAAAGTTCGTTTTCAAAAATCTGCAATCTTTCATTTATGACTTTGAAATACTTTTCTGTTAATTCACTTCCCAAATAATTACGATTTAATTTTTTTGCGACAATCGCAGTTGTTCCTGTTCCCATAAATGGGTCGTAAACCAAATCGCCTTCATTAGAAAAATTTTCAATTATTGTTTTAACTAATTCTTCGGGAAAAACAGCAGAATGAGTATCTATGACTTTTTTTCCTCTTTTAATTAACCACAAATCGCCTAACGTTCCTCTTTCAAAATTAGCTTTCTCAAACTGACGGCTAATACCGTTATCCCTGTCAAAAACTAAAATCAATTCCGTTCTACGATTCAAAACTTTAGATGCCATTGCAGGCTGTGCATAGCCTTTATCCCAAACAATAGAGATGGTGGAATTGGAAATACGTTTGAAGATTTATTGGGCATTGCAGAAAATAACAAAAAAGAAGCAGATTTTAAAGGCTTTGAAGTAAAAAGCAAAAGACTTTTTAACAGCTCTTACGTTTCATTATTTACCAAATCGCCTGACAACCCTAAACGGGCAAATTCGTATTTGCGAGAAAATTTTGGAGAAATCCGTGACGAAAATCATTCAGACAAGAAAAAATTGTATACTTCTGTTTTTGGACATCGATCATCAATAGTATGTTCAAAGTACAAAATGAAACTAAAAGTTGATAGCCAAAACAAAAGGTTAGACCTTGTAATCAACGACTTAAAAGACAAAAATCTTTCAATAGTTTCGTGGGATTTTGAAACTTTGAAAAAAGCATCTTCAAAAATGACAGATTTATTTTTGGTTTTTGCTGAAATCAAAACAGAAAACAAGAAAAATCAATACCATTTTACCGCAGGAGAAATTTATAAGGATTTTGACTTTGACAAATTTTTGAAAGAAATTGAAAAAGGAGGAATAATGTTTGACATCAGAATTGGCGTGTACAATTCTGGTAAAAACTATGGCAAAACCCACGATCATGGAAGCGGTTTCAGAGTAAAAGCAGCGAATTTCAAGAATCTATACGACACTTACGGAACAATATAAAAAACAGCTGCTAACAAGGTATTGCCAATTAGTAGTGCAGACAGTAATAAATTCAACATTAGTAATTCTATTGGGTATTTGTGCCTTGCCCTAAAATAGGTTGGCAATTATCATTACTTAAATTTTTTTGTTAATCATAAAACGATTAGGGCACTATTGTAAATAAAGCATCAATCTTTTATAATATAATATACATTGCTTTGATGCGAAAAATGACGAATAGCAATGTTTTCATTTAAAAAATAATCTTTCACTGCCTGATTTTCTGCTTCCTTTTTGTAATAATTGTTTATAATTATTATACCATTACTCACTAATCGTGGATACAAATATTGTAAAGTACTTAGGGTATGTTCGTAATTATCTAAGTCTATAACTAATAAAGCAATTTTTAATTCTGGGTTATTAATAATATAATTGGGTAAGGCATCTATTAAATTACCTGTTACAAATTCAATTCCTTCGGCTTGACTTCTTTGTAATAAATTTTGTTGAGTTAAAGCGTGCATTCCTGCACTTTTTACTGCTATTCTTGTTTCCTTGTCTACCAGGGTTGATTCGAATAAAGATGTTGATTTTTCAAAAACTACTAATGGTTGGTTAGGGTTATATTGATTATTCTTCTTAAAAAAAGAAAAATACCCAAAAGATTCATCGTTATTTATGCCACATTTTAATATACTACCATTTAAGTTTCGTACTAACTTATACAACTCATAGTAAATGATTAATCTCTCGGCTTGTGGTGCATAATTTTTATCTACTAAAAGCTCAGATGTTTTTAATGTATTTAATTCTAAATTTGACATATTTCAATTGCTAATGGTAAACAATTGGTTTTCATTTTTGAGTATTGGGGTACTTTTAGGGTGTTTTTCTAAAAAAATGGATTATTTATTAAGATGAATTTTTGAACTAAAAGGTTGCAACAGGTGTTTGTACTTTTAAAAAAAATCAATTTATAATAATGGTACATGCTTTATATATTTTGAATAAAGTATAAGATTGATATTTTTGCTATATGCAACTTACTTTATTTTACGAAGCAGATTTGCCCGATTATGTAGCCTTGCATACATTAAGTAATGACACTTTTAAACATGCAGTGCAAGTATTACGTTTACAAAAAGGCGATGCTTTGCATATAACCAATGGAAAAGGTTTGTTGTGTAGGGCAGTATTAAATACAGTAGAAAAAAAACAAGCTATTGTACAAATAGAATCTATACAATTTTTCCCTGTATCAACTCCCAAAACTTGCATTGCTATTTCGTTGTTAAAAAATGCTTCTCGATTGGAGTGGTTTATTGAAAAAGCAACAGAATTAGGCATTTCAGCTATTATACCTTTGCTTTGTAATAGAACAGAAAAGCAACATTTTCGTTACGACAGAATAAAAACAATTCTTGTTTCTGCCATGTTGCAAAGCAAACAAGTGTGGTTGCCAGAACTTTTTTTACCTATGCAGTTTAGTGAAGTAACAACATTAAAAAACTATACCACTAAGCTAATTGCACATTGTATAGAAAATGAAAAAATAGCAATCAATAATTTTCACTTTACAGAAAATACTTTGATGCTTATAGGACCAGAAGGCGATTTTACCGAAGAAGAAATAGTACTTGCTGAAAAAAATGAATTTATTGCTGTAAAATTGGGTAATAAAAGATTAAGAACAGAAACAGCAGGTGTTGCTGCTGCTGTAATGCTTAGCTTAAATAAATAAAGTATGGATATAATAGAAGTTACCAACAAAAACGAAGAAAAAGATTTTCTAAAAGTAAATGTGTTGATGAATAAACACAACAAAGCATACATTCAACCATTGGATAAGGATATAAACGACATTTTTAATCCTGCAAAAAATAAAAACTTTAAATACGGAGAAGCCAAACGTTGGATTTTAAAACTTGATAATAATTTAATTGGAAGAATTGCTGCATTTACACACCAAAAATATATAAATAAAGGAACCAATTTTATTACAGGCGGAATAGGTTTTTTCGAATGTATCAATAACCAAGATGCTGCAAATATTTTATTTAATACCGCAAAGCAATGGCTTGAAAGCAAGGGAGCAGAAGCAATGGATGGTCCTATAAATTTTGGAGATAGAGATAAATGGTGGGGACTTTTGGTAGAAGGATTTAACGATGAGCCAGTGTATGGAATGCCTTTTAACCCTGATTATTATGAAAAACTTTTTGAAGGATATGGGTTTAAAAATTACTATAACCAATATTGGTATAAAATGGTTGTAGATGATCCCTTACCTCCAAGATTTCAGGAACGATACGAAAAGTTTGCCTCTAAACCAGCCTATACTGTTAAACATGCAGAGTTGAATAATTTAGAAAAATATGCTGCAGATTTTGCAACAGTTTACAATGCTGCTTGGGCTCAACATGGAGAAGCTAAAGAAGTAACTAAAGAACAAATTTTAAAACTCTTCAACACCCTAAAACCCGTAATAGATGTACGTGTAGTATGGTTTGCTTATTTTAAAGAGGAGCCTATTGCTATGTTTATAAATGTACCAGATGTAAACCAATATTTTAAGCATTTTAATGGCAAACTTAATTTAATAAATAAACTAAGATTATTGTGGATGAAAAAAACAGGACAATGTAAAAGGCTTACTGGACTTGCATTTGGCATTATTCCAAAATTTCAGGCATTGGGTATTGATAGTTTTTTAATTAAATCGGCAGCACTTGAAATTCAAAATAAAGGTTGGTACGATTTTTATGAAATGGGTTGGGCTGGAGATTGGAATCCAAGAATGGTAAATATTTATAAAAGTTTAGGGGGTAATCAAAACAGAAGAATGGTTACTTACAGATATATTTTTGATGAAAATAAAAATCCATTTGAAAGGCATCCTGTAATGGAATACAATTAATCAAGGCTTTGATTGCTTGCTGCTGCAAGTTTCAACATTCTATCAAATTGCTCTGGTGTAAGATCGTTGTAAAAATAATAGATAGGGTTTACAGGCGTTCCTCCTTTGTGCACTTCATAATGACAGTGAGGACCTGTACTTTTTCCTGTGCTTCCTACATAACCAATTACCTCTCCTCGTTTTACAATTTGTCCTTGTCTTGCTTTTATACGCACCATGTGTCCATATAAAGTTTCATAACCATAACCATGATTGATGACTACATGATTGCCATAGCCTCCTGCATTAAAATTGGCAGTTTTTACAACACCATCAGCAGTGGCATAAATGGGTGTTCCAAGTGGTGCAGTAAAATCAAGCCCTGCATGAAATTTACCAACTTTATAAATAGGGTCTATTCTGTTTCCAAAACCACTGGCAATACGTTTTAAATTTTTATTACTTACAGGTTGTATGGCAGGAATTGCAGCCAATAATTTTTCTTTATTTTTTACCATACCATCAATTTCGTTGTAGCTTTTTTGTTGATAAGCCAAACGCAACGATAAATTATTCAACTGCAAAGTCATGTTTTTTACTAAATCAGTTTCGCCCATGCTTTGTACCAATTTTACTTCTTTTTTCACTTCCATATCTTTCACTCTTGCACTATCAGGAATTGGGTCTGATTCAAAAATGCTTCGATACACACCATTATCTCTATCTTCTAATTCTTGCATTTGCATTTCCAACTGTTTGGTTCTTTCTTGCAACATGGCGTAATTATCTTTCAGGTCTTCGTTTTGCAAACGCAATAATTTTGTTTCAGGGCTATCAATTAATCTTCCTGCAATAAAAAATATTAATGCTGCTGTAACAATACTTGCAGCAATAAAACCAAATACCCGTAACAACTTTACACGAAGTGGTACTTCAATTTTTTCAAACCGAAGTGAGTGTGTATTGTAGAAGTATTTTATTTTTTTCATTAAAAAGTGAATATAAAATTACTACACTAAATTTAATTGATAGGTATTATTTAATTGCAATAATAAACCTCAAGTGCAATTTTTTTTACAAATTAAAAGTGAATTATACTCACTAACGAAAGAATAGAAATTATTAACCATAAAATAATACCTTGAATAATAGGTTTTAAACCTACGGATTGTAAATTTTTTTTAGACAATCCAGAACCAATTAAAAATAATGTAAGCGTTAAGCCTGCTTTTGAAATAATAACAATATAAGCACTTATAGAAGCCACAAAAGGAACATAAGTACTTACAATAATTGCTATAATAAAATAGCCAATAAAGTACGGAATTTTAAGTTTTGTATTGCTGCTTTTAAATAAAAATGTACTCATTAATGCAAGTGGAATTATCCATAAAGCTCTTGCTAATTTTATTGTAGTTGCAATTTGTAAAGATTCATTACCATATTTTGCTGCTGCACCAACAACAGAACTTGTATCGTGAATAGCAATAGCACTCCATAAGCCAAATTGTGCTTGTGATAAATGAAGTAAATGACCCACAACAGGAAATAGAAATAAAGCTATTGAATTTAAAATAAAAATAGTACTCAGTGCTACACTTGTTTGCTTTTCATTTGCTTTAATAATGGGCGTTAATGCTGCTATTGCACTACCTCCACAAATGGCTGTTCCTCCAGAAATAAGATAGGAAATTATGGTATCGTTTTTTAATAATTTTCCTAAAATAAAACCTAATAATAATGTACCAACAATAGTTGAAATTGTAAAAATAAATCCTGTTGTGCTGGCTTGTAAAGCACTATGAACATTAATGCCAAAACCCAATCCTACTACAGAAATTTGCAATAATAAATGTGTTGCTTTTTGGTTTTGTTTTGGAAAAGGATGATTGAAAAATTGGGCAAAAACAATACCTAATAAAAGGGCTATGGGAGGAGAAATGATAGGTGTTAAACAAAGCAAGCCTACAACAATAAACAACACTTTTTCAACTGTTGTTTTGCTATTTTTTTCTTGTAGGATTTTATTAAACATATACCTTTTTTCTATCCCTACTTAATTTTAAAATATTTTTTAATGTGCTTCTAACCAGTTTTTTCCAATGCCAATTTCTGCTTCTACAGGAACATTGTTGGGTAACATTAAAGCAGCCTTCATGTTATCTAAAATCAAAGGTTGTAAAATATTTAGCTCGCTTTCAACTGCATCAAAAACCAATTCATCATGCACTTGCAAAATCATTTTGCTTTGTAAATTTTCTTTTTGTAATGCTGCATAAATTTTTATCATAGCAAGTTTTATCATATCTGCTGCTGTACCTTGTATTGGGCTATTAATAGCATTTCTTTCTGCAAAACCTCTTACAGTAAAGTTTGATGAATTAATATCTTTTAACCAACGCTTACGACCAATGATGGTTTGAACAAATCCATTTTCTCTTGCAAAATTTATGGTATCATCCATATATTTTTGAATGCCTGAAAACTCACGTTTGTAATTATCAATTATTTCTTTAGCCTCGGTTCTGCTGATGCCTAAATTATCTGCTAAACCAAATGCACCCTGACCATAAATAATGCCAAAATTTACACTCTTTGCTTTGTAACGCATTTCCTTTGTTACCTCTTTTTCATCTACATTATACACTTTAGCTGCAGTGGCTGTATGAATATCTTTTCCATCACGAAAAGCCTGACACATATTTTCATCGCCACTAATAGCTGCTACAATTCTTAATTCTATTTGTGAGTAATCGGCACTTACTAAAATTCTTTTTGCATCTCTTGGTATAAATGCTTTTCTTATTTCTCTTCCTCTTGCAGTTCTTATAGGAATGTTTTGTAAATTAGGATTATTGCTTGCCAACCTTCCTGTTACAGCAACTGCTTGTCCATAAGTTGTGTGTACTCTTCCTGTTTTTGAATTTATTAATGCTGGAAATGCATCTACATAAGTAGATTTTAATTTGGTTAGTTCTCTAAAGGTTAAAATATCTTCTGCTATTGTGTGCCCTTTGGTTGCTAATTTTTGCAATACATCTTCGCCTGTTTGGTATTGCCCTGTTTTTGTTTTTTTGGCAGATGTATCTAATTTCAAAATGTCGAACAAAACTTCTCCTAACTGTTTGGGCGAAGCAAGATTGAATTTAGTATTTGCCTGTGCATACACTTTTTCTTCTACCTCTTTTGCTTCTTTTGCTAAAATTTTGCTGTAATCATTTAAAAATATTTCATCAATTTTTACTCCTTCAAACTCCATAGATGTAAGTACTTTAACCAATGGGTTTTCTACTTCATAAAAAACTTTTTCTACAACTTTTTCTTTTAATAAAGAATGAAATGTTTGTTTTAGTTGAAGTGTTACATCAGCATCTTCGGCAGCATAATCTTTTATTTTTTCTACAACTACATCACGCATACTGCCTTGTTGTTTTCCTTTCTTTCCAATCAGTTCATCAATATGTATGGTTTCGTATTGTAAATATTGAGTGCTTAGTAAATCCATATTTCTTTTACCTTCTGGCTCTATAACATAATGTGCCAACATGGTGTCAAAAATGTTTCCTTTTATTTCTATGCCATACCATTTTAAAACAAGTAAATCGTATTTTATATTTTGCCCTATCCAAGTAATAGAAGTTGAAGTAAATAAGGGTTGAAAAAGTTGAAGCAATTCTATCGTTTCTTTACTATTGTTTGAGCAAGGAACATAATAGGCTTCATGTGGTTGTACAGCAAAACTTAGTCCTACCAATTCTGCATTATTGGCATCAATATTTGTTGTTTCCGTATCAAAACTAATTTCATTATGTTGTAAAAGTTTCTCAACAAGATTTTTAATTTTTTCATTAGTATCCATCAAAAAATATTCATGTGGTATATTGTTAATATTTTTTATAGGCATGAGTGGCAACTCTTCGTTTTTTATCTCCTCGTCTTTAGCTTTTTTTACTTCAAAAGTTTTTTGCTGTTTTTTATTTTCAGTTGTTTTTATTTCTACTGGATTCCCAAATAAATCTGTTTGAACCAGAGTTGAGGTAATATTAAAATCGTTGCCCAGTATGCGTTTGCCCAAAGTTCTAAACTCTAATTCATTAAAAGCTTCTGCAAGTAATTCTTTGTTCAGTTCTTTTAGTTTAAAATCTTCTTCATGAAATTTTACAGGAACATTGGTAATAATGGTGGCTAATTTTTTACTTAAAATAGCATCATCAATACCTGCTTTTATTTTTTCTCCCAAAGCCCCTTTAATGTTATGTGCATTGGCTAAAACATTTTCTAATGTGTTGTATTCTTTTAAAAGTTTGGCAGCTGTTTTTTCACCAACTCCTTTTATACCAGGAATATTATCAACTGCATCGCCCATTAATCCTAAAATATCTACCACTTGATCTACTCTTTCAATATCCCATTTTTCACACACTTCTTTAGGCCCCAAAATTTCTACATCGCTACCTTGATAAGCGGGCTTGTAAATATTAATTCCCTCTCTTACCAATTGACCATAATCTTTATCTGGCGTAACCATAAAAACTTCGTAACCTGCATCATGAGCTTCCCAAGCCAGAGTACCAATAACATCATCTGCTTCGTAGCCTTCAATACCAATAACAGGAATATTAAAACCCTCTATAATTTTTTTTATATCGGGTACAGCAGCCAATAAATCTTCAGGCGTTTCCTGACGATTGGCTTTATAATCTGCATAATCTGTTTCTCTTGCTACAGAGCCTCCTACATCAAAGCAAACAGCTATGTGTGTTGGTTTTTGTTTATTTATGAGTTCAACCAAAGTATTGGTAAATCCAAATTGTGCATTGGTATTTTTTCCGTTGCTTGTATAGCGTGGGTTTCTTATTAAAGCATAATAAGCTCTAAAAATTAAAGCATAAGCATCTAATAAAAATAGCTTCTTTTCTTGCATGTGGTAAAATTAGTTCTAATTGATGGTTTCAAAATGTATAAATGTAAAAGAAAAACTTGTTGAGATAATTGTAAATATGTTTAGTTAGCAATGCCATAATTATTTGTACAGAAGTGCTACCTAATTTATTCTTCTTTTTGCAAAAATATCCTCAAATATATTCTTCATGAAACACGTTTTCAAAAATAAATTCAATAAAATAAATACTTTCAAAATCAAAACATAGCAAATCAAAACTTTTGAAAATGAGTGAACAATAAACTGAATTATATAAAATTATTGAGAGGAATATTAAGGCATTCCAATGCTGTAAATAGAAGTTTAGGCTGTGTTATTTTTTAAATCATCTTTTTGGATACTAAATAGATTTATTCCTAAAAAACAACTCTTCTTTTTTATTCGTTTTAATTTGAATACAAATCTTTAGTTTCGCTGCCATAAAATTTTAAAACAAATTATATGTCTTTAGTAGTTGTAGGTTCTATGGCTTTTGATGCTATTGAAACCCCATTTGGTAAAAGTGATAAAATAATTGGTGGTGCAGGCACTTATATTGCTTGGTGTGCCAGCAATTTTACTCCAGTAAAACAAATAAGTGTTGTAGGAGGCGATTTTCCTCAAGAAGAGTTAGATAGTTTAACTGCTCGTAAAGTAGATTTAGAAGGAGTGCAAATAAAAAAAGATGAAAAAACATTTTTCTGGAGTGGTCGTTATCACATGGATATGAACACAAGAGATACTTTGGTTACAGAGCTAAATGTATTGGGCGATTTTAAACCAATTGTACCAGAAAGTTATCAGGATTGCGAGTTTTTAATGTTAGGAAATTTAGCTCCTGCTGTACAACTTAGTGTTATAGAGCAATTAAAAAATAAGCCCAAATTAATTGCATTAGACACTATGAATTTTTGGATGGAAATTGCTATGGACGATTTGAAAAAAGTGTTAGCAAAAGTAGATGTATTAATTATTAACGATAGCGAGGCAAGACAATTAAGTGGCGATTATTCTTTAGTACGTGCTGCCAAAAAAATAATGAACATGGGTCCAAAATATTTGGTAATTAAAAAGGGTGAACATGGTGCATTATTGTTTAATGAAAATAATGTTTTTGTTGCACCAGCTTTACCATTAGATGATGTATTTGACCCTACAGGAGCAGGTGATACTTTTGCTGGCGGCTTTATTGGTCATTTAGCAAAAAGTAAAGACATAAGTTTTGAAAACATGAAAACAGCCATTATTGTTGGTAGTGCAATGGCAAGTTATTGTGTAGAAAAATTTGGCACAGAAAGATTAAAAGAATTATCTAAAGAAGATATTGCAGAACGCTTACACGAGTTTGTGCAATTAGTACATTTTGATATTAATTTAGTGTAGTAAAACATCTATTAAGAATAAATGAAAGTTATGTAGAAGTAATTTTGCATAACTTTTTTTATAGAGGAAACTATACCTTTGAAATATCACATTAATGAATAGCTAAAAGTATTTTTTATGCAACAAAATAGTTTTTCAATCAAAGGAAATATTGTAGATGTGGTGCATCAGCAAATTTTTACAGGAGAAGTAAAAGTAGAAAATGGTAAAATACAATCCATTGTTCCTTTGCCAAATTTACAAGCCGAAAACTATATTCTTCCAGGTTTTATAGATAGTCATGTACATGTAGAAAGCAGTATGTTGGTACCCAGCGAATTTGCAAGACTTGCAGTAGTACATGGAACAGTTGCCACCATAAGCGACCCTCATGAAATTGCCAATGTATGTGGTATGCAAGGCGTAGAATTTATGATTGAAAATGGTAAGCAAGTAAATTTTAAATTCAATTTTGGTGCACCAAGTTGTGTGCCTGCCACAACTTTTGAAACTGCAGGAGCCACCTTAAACAGCAACGATGTACAAGCTTTATTAAAGAAAGATGAAATTGTGTATTTAAGCGAAATGATGAACTTTCCAGGGGTGTTGTTTAAAGACGAAGAGGTAATGAAAAAATTAGAAGTTGCTCTTGCATCAGGAAAACCAATTGATGGACATGCACCAGGATTAAAAGGAGAAAAAGCAAAACAATACATAGAAGCATCTGGGTTAAGAAATGGTGCAGTAGTTATATCTACAGACCATGAATGTTTTACAAAAGAAGAAGCCTTGGATAAATTAAAATACGGAATGAAAATTTTAATTAGAGAAGGAAGTGCAGCAAAAAATTTCGAAGCCTTAATAGATTTATTAAATGATTATGAAGATAAAATAATGTTTTGCAGCGATGATAAACATCCTGATAATTTAGCAATAGGTCATATCAATCAGCTTTGTGAAAGAGCAGTAGCAAAAGGCATTAATATTTTTAAAGTATTAAAAGCAGCTTGTTTAAACCCTGTTATTCATTACAAAATGAAAGTAGGATTATTGCAACCTGGCGATGATGCAGATTTTGTAGTAGCCCAAGATTTACAAAAATTTAAAATTCTTCAAACCTATATCAATGGAGAGTTGGTAGCAGAAAACGGAAAAACATTTATACAATCTGTACCAGTAACACCCATCAATCAATTTAATTGTAGTACAATAACTACAGAACAACTACAACTAAAAGTAGGAAATTACCCCACAGTAGAAAATAAAATTTATGTTATAGAAGCATTAGAAGGGCAATTAATTACCAACAAACTTTTATTGCAAGGCAAACAACAAAACAATGAATGGGTAAGCGATGTAGAGAATGATATTTTAAAAATGGTTGTAGTAAATCGTTATTCCAATGCACCCATAGCAAAATGTTTTATTAAAAATTTTGGATTAAAGCAAGGGGCATTAGCCTCATCTGTTGCACACGATAGTCATAACATTGTTGCAGTTGGCTGCAACGATGAAACTCTTGCAAAAGCCATTAATGCAGTTATTAAAAACAAAGGAGGCATAAGTGCTGTAAGCAACGATGGTAAAGAAATGAGCGTAGCCTTACCTGTTGCAGGATTAATGAGCAATGAAGATGGCTATAAAGTAGCTGATGCTTATACTGCTGTAGATGTAATGACTAAAAATACTTTAGGCAGCACATTAGCTGCACCATTTATGACTTTGAGTTTTATGGCTCTGTTGGTAATTCCTTATTTAAAACTGAGCGATAAAGGATTATTTGATGGAGAAAAATTTGAATTTGTAGGTTAATAAAATTTGCTATGATAGTAATAGACAACAAACTAATAAGCGATGAGGTTTTAGAAGAACAATTTGTGTGCGACCTTGATAAATGCAAAGGAGGCTGTTGCGAAGATGGTGATGCTGGAGCTCCATTAGAAAATTGGGAAAAAAAAGAAATAGAAAAAACGTACGAAATAGTAAAGCCGTATTTAACAAAAGAAGGGATAAAAGAAATTAAAGAGCAAGGATTATTTGTGTATAACAGAACATTTGGCTGGGTAACACCTACCATAAATGGAGGCATTTGTGTATATGCAAAAAAAGATGCAAAAGGAATTATACATTGTGGTTTTGAACAAGCCTACAACGATGGAAAAATAAAATGGAAAAAACCATTAAGCTGCCATTTATTTCCAATAAAAATTTCAAAAAGTAAAGAAGATAAAGATTTAGAATACATTAATTACGAACCCAGAGAAGATTTGTGTAAAGCAGCATGTGCATTGGGCAAAAAATTAAAAATGCCTGTATATATATTTTTAAAAGAAGCATTGATAAGAAAATATGGAGAAGAATTTTATGAAGCCTTAGAAGCGAGTGCAGTACACTTACAACAAAATAAATAATTCGGTTGTGATTTGCTTTCAAACTTTGTTCTTTCTAATTTTGATAACAACTAAAATAAAAACAAACAATGGCGGTATTCAGTTGGGACGAATAGCAAATATAGCACCCCCTGTTGCCAATTCTTATTTATCGTTATTTGAGAAAGCCAATTATATTATGGATTTTGAGTACTGCGATTGAAATATGTAAATAACAATAATTGAAATATCGGATGAATTATATACATTTTTAATATCCAAGCTAAATTCTTATTTTTAACCTTTATATTTATTAATTACAACAATAACCAAATTATGCTTCATCAACTAAAAAAAATCAAAGGAAAATTAACCCGCTACAGAAGACAACAACAACTCAACAAAGCAAATGCCTTTTGCAACAAGTATGTTAAAGAAAACAATTTGCAACCTTTATTAGATAAAGTGAATGCAGCATCCAATTCTACAGGTATAGAACTGTATGATTATATTACCTTGCATTCATATATTACTACACATAAGCCACAGTATATTTTGGAGTGTGGTACAGGAAAAAGCACATGGATTTTAGCTCATGCTTTGCAGCAAAATCACCTGCTGGGGGGGGGTAAAGGGTTAGTAATATCTATGGAAAGCATAGAACGTTGGTACAATGAAGCCAAAAATATTTTCCCCAAAGAATTAAAAGAATATGCTGAAATACATCATAGCCCTGCCACTACTTATATGTACTCTTTCATAAAAGGCACAGCATTTACCCAAGTACCTGACTATCCTTATGATTTTGTTTTTGTTGATGGTCCTGAATTAACCATTACAGAAAATGGTAACTCTTACGAAACGGTAAATATGGATTTCATAAGGTATTTATTAAGTACCGATAAAAAAGCAACTGCCATTATAGACAGCAGGTTGCGTACATGTATTGCTTACGGAAATATTTTTGGTAAAAACAAAGTACAATATTTAAAACCATGGCAGGTAGGCATTGTACAAAACGTAAGCAAAAAAGATATACTGCTCCATCTTGACGGAATGCCTCTATCGCAAATGCTCAAACAAAATACAGATTTTAAATTCGCTAATCCTGAATGGTTGGGAGGTATGTAATTTATTGGTTTATTAGTTAAATTGAGATGATTTCAGGTTGTGATTTGCTTTCAAACTTTGTTCTTTCTAATTTTGATAACAACGTCAATTATTTTCGCTATCCCTGCATATTGGTTGTGATTTGCTTTCAAACTTTGTTCTTTCTAATTTTGATAACAACAAAATTCGGAAATGTTTATGACACTAAATAGTTGTGATTTGCTTTCAAACTTTGTTCTTTCTAATTTTGATAACAACTATATCTGCCAATTCAAACTTACTAATATGTTGTGATTTGCTTTCAAACTTTGTTCTTTCTAATTTTGATAACAACTATTACGGAATCTTTTGCCCAAACACTATAGTTGTGATTTGCTTTCAAACTTTGTTCTTTCTAATTTTGATAACAACCTATTTC
>JAIXLB010000042.1:25441-37485 GCA_026931905.1 Chitinophagales bacterium | reverse complement strand
CTTTTGATAAGCCTTAGTTGATGTGTGCGTTCGTTGGTAGTGGAATTTATAATTCCTGCGTTATCAATTGTATCAATTCTTACACTGCCAGAAGCATGAATAATTTGTGCTTCGTTTAATAAAATACCAACGTGTGTAATTTTATTTTCTTTGTTATCAAAAAAAGCCAAATCGCCCATTTTAGCTTCTTGTAAAAAACCAATAGCTGTTCCTTGCTCTGCTTGTTGATAAGCATCTCTGTGCAAAACAATACCCAACATTTTATATGCTTGCTGTACAAAACCACTACAATCTATTCCAAAAATTGTTTTGCCTCCCCACAAATAAGGCACATTTATATAAGAAAATAGTAAAGATTTTATATCGGTAATTTTATGTTTAATGTCATTTTCCTGAAAAATAAATTTTAAATTTTCTATTTCTAAAATATTATTTTTTACAGCACCAATAAATGAACCAGATGCTAAAAGCATTTCGTAATGGTTGTGTATTACTTTGGTTACTGGTTGTGTTGTTACGCTTGTATGATTTTGTTGGCAAAAACTTTCATCAACAGTTTGTAATTGTTTCTTAGAGCACCAACCTTCATAATTATCAAACAAAGATTGTATTTTATAAAAATCTTTGGTAGCATCTGTAATTATCACACATTCGCCAAAAATTAATTGGCTTATCATTTCAGATGAGTGTAATGCTTCTTTTCTTAATGGTGCTACAGATACTATTGTTGTTGCAAAGTTCATTTTCTATTTTATTTTACTGCGAACTTATAGATGTTTTAGAATCTGATGTTCTAATTTCATAAATACTATCTACTACATAAACACTCATACCACGCCAAGGCAAAGTGCCAAAATATCTTTTATAATGTAGGTTAACTTCCTGCCCTGAAACTCTCTCTAACTTTTTTGCAATTTCTTCGTTGGTAACACTAAAATAAAACTCATTGCTTTGTACATTAACTTTAAAACCACTTTGAATTATAATGCCTTCCCATGTTTTAAAAACATATCCTTTCTTTTGAAAAGTATTTAACACACCTGCTTTGGTGCCTTCTGCAAAAACATAATAATAACGCATATAAATAAAAACTGCAGCTACTATAAGCAATATTGATATTGAAATACTAATAATTTTTCGTTTCATAATTTTTGATATTTATAACCCATATTTATCTACCAAATAAATTAAAGCAGCCATATTTACTGCACCTAATAATAACTCTCTCTTATTTACACTTTCAAAAGTATCTGTTGTGGCATGGTGTATATCAAAATAACGTTGCGAATCTGGAATAAATCCTGCAACTGGTGTACCCAATAATTTTGCTAATGCTCCAATATCTGCACCACCACCTCCTGCTTCTAAACTTTCAGTACCATAAGGTTTTAATAAGCTTAACCATTCTTGTACTTTCTCTAATTTTTCTTTACTCATACCAAATGTAAAGCCTCTTGGTGTAAAGCCTCCAGCATCGCTTTCTAATGCAAAAATGTGTTTTTCATTTTTTGCTTTTGCTTCTTCTGCATATTTTGCTCCTCCTCTTGTACCATTTTCTTCATTAGCAAATAATACAAAACGAATGGTGTGTTTTGGTTGATAACCTAATGCTTTAAAAGTTCTTAAAATTTCTATGGTTTGTACAACACCAGCTCCATCATCATGAGCACCTTCGCATAAATCCCAACTGTCTAAATGCCCACCAACAGTTATATATTCATCAGGAAATTCTGTTCCTTTTAATTCTGCAATAACATTATGATTGATGGTATCTGGCAGCATTTTTCCATGTGTTTTCATACTTATTTTCCAATGTTCATTTTTTGCATTGGCTGCTATAAAATCTGCATCTTCCAAGCCAATAGCAATAGCAGGAATTGTAGGAAAAGAATCGTTGTAATGCAATGTTCCCGTATGTGGTACATTGTCTGTACCTTCTGTTAAAGAACGAATAACAACACCAACTGCTCCATATTTTGCAGCCCTGCTTGGACCATTTACACGGTACGTTCCTGTTTCTCCATAACTTTTAAACGTTCTAATATTTGTTGCATTAAAAGCTGCATTGTAATAAACAATTTTCCCTTTTACTTCCTCTCTTTTAGCTTCTAAATCTGCATAGTTTTCTATAAAAATTAATGGTGCTGTAATTTCTTTTTTACTACCAATAGAATTACCAATAGCAGTCATACTTAATGCTTTTTTATTCTTTGATTTTTCTGATATAAGATAGGCATAATCGCCTTTTCCTCTTATCCAATGTGGCACTAAACATTCTTGCAAAAAAGCGTTATCTGCACCTACTTTTTTAAAAGTTTCTAAACCCCATTGTGCAGCTTTGTTGTATGATGGAGAGCCTGCAAGTCTGCCTCCAATATTTTTAGTTAAATATTTTAATTGTTGGTATGCCTGTCCGTTTTGTAAAATTTCGTTTGAAATTTTTTTGATAAATGCGGCATCATCTTGTTGGCTTTTAGATAATAATGGCAACAATAATAAGAAGATTATTTTTTTCATAGTGCTAAAGATAAAAAGATGTAAATAAGGTAAAGAAAAAAAATGATAAATATTTTTTTCAATTACTGAGATGCAAAAAAGCAATATTTAATCGCTGATTTTTTCGCCTTTTTTATTGATGTAAAAACTGTTAAAGTCAAATGAAGAAATGTAGGCTTTTCCTTTGTCGAAGCCCATAATTACTTTATGTGTAGAACGATTATACTGTGGTAAAATTGAACTGTATATTAATGGTAAAACAATTTTTCCATTGGTATTTATAAAGCCCCATACATTTTCACTCTTTTCATTTTTCATTTCTATTGCAGCTAAACCTTCATGAAAACTCCAAGCGTAATGATAAGTTGGTTTTATAATTTCTTTTCCAGTTACATCTATAAACCCATATTTACCATCTCTTAA
This sequence comes from Chitinophagales bacterium, assembly GCA_026931905.1. Taxonomy (GTDB): domain Bacteria; phylum Bacteroidota; class Bacteroidia; order Chitinophagales; family Chitinophagaceae; genus UBA1930. The sequence continues at coordinate 34,566 of JAIXLB010000042.1, read as the reverse complement.
AAAACTTGCATAGCCTTCATTAAAATCTCCTACATTTTCGTAAATAAATGGTATTACAATTTCTCCTTTTTTATTTATAAACCCATAGTTATTATTGAGTTTAACTTTTACCAAACCGTTACTAAAAGAGTTGAGCGATGTAACATCGTATTTAAACGGAATAACTTCTTGTCCTTTGTTGTTGATAAAACCCCATTTGCCATTTAGTTTTACAGGAGCCATTTCTTCACTAAATGTTCCTGCATCATCGTATTTTATAGATGAAATTTCTTTTCCATTGGTATTTATAAATCCTATTTTATTGTTTAAAGCAACCCAAGTTAATTGCTCAGTAAAATAGGTATTCATATAATCGTATTTAAAGTCTATAATTACCTTTCCTTTTTTATCAATTACTCCAAATTTTTCATTTTTATTTTTTACAACTGCCATGTTGTTTTGAAAAGAAAAGGCTTCTAAAAAATGTAGTTCTAAAACTTCTGTACCCAATTTATTGATATATCCATACAGGTTATTTAATTTTACTACGGCCAAACCTTCTGCAAAAAACTCTACTTTATCGTATTTAATGGCTGTAACTTCTTTTCCTTTATTATTGATAAATCCCCATTTAATATGGGGTGCTTTATTGATTGCAACACTTGCTAAACCTTCGGAAAAAGGGCGAATAAAAGTATATTTAGGCTGAAGTATTATGCTACCATTTTCATTCTTTAAGCCATAATATCCATCAGCATTTTTAAATATTGTTTGGGCTGTTATCAATTGTGTAAATCCTGTAAGAATTAATATCAATTGCAATAGCTTCATTCATTAAAATTTGAAATAAAGTTATTGTTTTTAAGACAAAATAGTTGGTAACTTTTTTTTATTGCAAAAAAGCAAGTAAACCATAGTTAAAAAAACGAAGTTGAAAGAGTTGTTTATTTACTCAAGTGCATGCTTCTTTCTTTGTACAAAGTTCTAAAATAAGGGTCTCGTAAATCTTTTATAAATCGTATTGCTTCGCCAGTGCTTTTCATTTCTGGACCTAATTCTTTATTTACACCAGGAAATTTATTGAAACTAAAAACAGGTTCTTTTATAGCATAACCTTCTAATTTTTTTTCTAAATTAAAATCAGTAAGTTTTGCTTTATTCAACATTATTTTGGTGGCAATATTTAAGTAAGGTATTTGATAGGCTTTGGCAATAAATGGTGTAGTGCGTGATGCTCTTGGGTTGGCTTCAATAACATATACTTTTCCATCTTTAATAGCAAATTGAATATTGATTAAGCCTTTTATTTGTAAAGCTCTTGCAATTTTTTCGCTATAAAATTCCATTGTTTCTACCAACAATGGAGAGAGATTGAAGGCAGGTAAAACTGCATTGCTATCACCACTATGAATTCCTGCTGGTTCTATGTGTTCCATAACACCCATTACATGAAAATTTTCGCCATCAAAAATGGCATCAACTTCTGCTTCTTGGCATCTATCTAAAAAATGGTCAATTAAAATTTTGTTATCTGGAATGTGTTTAAAAATACTGATGCAGGCTTTTTCAACTTCTTCGTCATTAATTACAATTCTCATTCTTTGACCTCCTAAAACATAACTTGGGCGAACTAAAACAGGATAACCAACTTTATTGGCAACCTCAATAGCTTCATCTGCTGTAGTTGCAGTTCCATAATTAGGGTAAGGGATATTTAGTTCTTTCAATAAATCGCTGAATCGTCCTCTATCTTCAGCAATATCCATATTATCGTAAGATGTACCAATAATTTTTATTCCTTTTTCGTGTAATTTTTTGGAAAGTTTTAAAGCAGTTTGTCCGCCTAATTGCACAATAACACCTTCTGGTTTTTCTAATTCAATAATTTCCCATAAATGCTCCCAATACACAGGTTCAAAATATAATTTATTAGCCATATCAAAATCTGTACTTACTGTTTCTGGATTGCAATTTATCATAATAGCTTCGTAGCCACATTCTTTAATGGCTAATAATCCATGTACACAACAATAATCAAACTCAATGCCTTGACCAATACGATTAGGTCCACTACCAAGTACAATAATTTTTTTTCGGGAAGATGAAATAGATTCGTTTTGCTGAAAAGAATTGCTCATTTTTTGAAGATTGAGCAAAAGTAAGGTTACATTTTTTTTTGAAGAATTATTTTTTAAAATTTTACTAACAACTTAATATTTTAAGCTTCAACCAACACTTTATTTTGAATGATATGATAGAGCTTTAAAGTTAATGCCATAAAAAGCATTTTAGCATTAGCATTGCGTTCTATACAATAACTTGCTTTATCAATTTCTTCAATAATAGCTTGCATTTGGCTTACATTGGCTATTTTATTTAATCGTTGTACAAAGTCTTTTTCGTTATCTAACATTGAAACTTTTTCATCTCCAAGTATTCTTAAACGTATTGCTTGTTCAATGGTGTGATTAAAATATCTTAAAAGTTGTTTTTGCTTTTCTCTACCTGTTTTGCTTATTTCATCAATCCAGTTTATTTGCTCAGTTAGCATTCTTCTTATAATAAATTTTAGCCAATCTCTTAATAATGCTTGCCAGTCTTCATCGGCATGTTGTAATAAATGCAATGCTTCTCTATAATTTCCTTCTGTAATAGCAGCAAGTTGTCTTGCAGTTTCAGGAGTTGTAGAAGCACGTTTTATTAAAGCTTCTTCAATTTCATCATTAGAAGGTAATGATACTTTTACAAGCTGACATCTGCTTAAAATAGTGGGTAAAATTTGTTCATCATTTTCTGCAACAAAAATGAATAAAGTGTTAGGTGGTGGCTCTTCTATTAGTTTTAAAAGTTTGTTACCTTCTTTACCTAAATACTCTGGCATCCACATTAATAAAATTTTATACTCCGATTCGAAACTTTTTAAACTTAGTTTTTTATTAATGTCATTGCATTCTTCTGCTGTAATATTTCCTTGTTTGTTTTCTGCACCAATGCTTTGCAGCCAATCGTACACATTGCCATATGGAAAAGTTTTTACAAACTCTCTAAACTCATTTAAGTAATACGAGCTAATTGGTTTTTCACCTGCTTTTTTAGGAATTACAGGGAATGAAAAATGTAAATCAGGATGTATTAATTGATTGGCTTTATAATAGCCTTCTGCTGTATCTAAATTATCAGGATGAATAAAAGAAACTCCATTATTCATTGCACTCATACCACCAAATAAATCTTCTACAACTGGTGCTGCAGTAGGCTGGCAAATAACAAACTGTGCAAAAGCAAGAGCAAGAGGTAATGCTCCACTCCCCTCTTTTCCAAGAAATAATAAAGCATGCGATAAGCGGTTTTGTTGCACCATTTCTGTAAGGTGTTGCTTTACTGTTTCATTTCCTATTATATCTTTAAACAACATAGAACAACGAAGATAAGCCTTGCTTTAAAAAGTATAAGCATAAAAAAACGATGCAGTTAATACATCGTTTTAAAAAAAATTAATTATCAAAAATAAAATTAAGCTGCTGCTTTGGGGTTTTTAAAAATAGCATAAATTTCAATTACAAAACCCAATAAAATAAGTATTGGAGCAATGGTAATTCTTTGAGTAGCATACACAACTTTTTCATCAAAAACAGTAGGGTCTTGATTTTTTCCTCCTGTCATTAAAAACATGCCAAGTATAATAATTACTGCACCAATAGTCATCCATGTATAATTGTTTTTACTAAAAAGAAAAGTTTTTTCTTTGTGGTGATGTATAGGTGTTGTAGCTGTTGTTTGTTTTTTTGCTGCACTCATTGTGTATTAATTAGGGTTGCAATATAATAAAAAAATTATAAGCCATGTTGTTTAATGAAATTGAATAATTGTTTTCTTGCATTTGAAGTAATTTTTTTGTGCATAAATCTTGTCCAACCCAAAATAATGCCTTTTAATCCAAAAGCTTGCCTACACCAACGATAATAATTAAAGGCATCACTGTGTTCAATAATTACACCATCTTTCATACGCATATAAGCTTTACATTTATTATACACTTTTCTGTTTGTTTTTGAAAAATTGTAAGAAGCTATCCAATCGCAAGTATAGTATTCGTTGTCATCTGTTGTAATGTTACTAAAATGCAATGAAAAATTTTTGGCATTTGTACATAACATTTGCCACATGGCTTTAGTTTCTATTCCATATAATAAACCAAAAACTGGGTCGCTAAAAGGAATTTCTTCTGTATAACAACTATTCATTGTTGCATAATCTTTTTGCTGAAAAGCTGTATAAAATTTTTCTATAGTGGCAATATTTTTATCCATGTATTTTAGTTTGTTGCATTGTTTTCCAATTCTTTTAAAACATTATCTATTCTTGCTTTTAAATCATCATAAGTTGTAAAACCTTTGGCTAATAAAAAAAATTTGCTTTCATTAACTTGCATTAAAACACAAGGGTAACCAGAAACTTGTAATTGTTTACACAAAGCAAATTCGTATTTGGCTTTATCTGTGTAGGTTTCGCTATGTAGTTTTTCGTAAAAAGTTATTTTATTGATGTTGTACTTTTCTAATAAATGTTCATAGGCTGCATCATCTGTTAAATCTCTTCCTTCATAATGTAGAGCATATTGTAAATCGCTTGCAAAAGCAGTTTGTTGCTCTGGAAAAAATTCTTTAAAAATACATAAAGCAATGGCAGGCTTTTCGCTGTTGGGAAACCAATCACTCAAATCGGGGTTTTCAATATGCCATAAATAATCTTTGCCAAATTTTATACCCGAATAATCTTCAACTGTTTTATAAGCCTTTAAGATATAATTTGCCATTGTACCAATATGTGTTGGCGTTTCAGGTAAAATCATTCCACCACTTAAAACTTCTGTATGAAAAAGATTTTTATACTCTTCGCTTACTCGTTTTATGATAGGGCTAAAACCATAACACCAACCACAATAAGCATCATAACAATATATTAAATTCATGCAACGAAGATAATATTGTAAAAAATAAAAGAAAGATAAAAGATGTGATTTGAGTAAGGAAACTTAATATTATTGAAAGTCTTTATTTTGTTTGAGTAACATTTAAAATTTTATTTTTCACAATCACTTACAATTAACTCTCTTAGCATATTTAAAGCTGTAACCATGGTGTGTTGCATGTTTCGTTCTCTATCATAACGAAATTGAAATGACTTCGCCCTAATTTCTTTTTTATTAGCCACAGCAATCCACACAAATCCTACAGGTTTTTCTTGAGTTCCTCCATCAGGTCCCATAATTCCACTTACAGCAATAGCATAATCGCTGTTTAATAATTGTAAAACATTGGCTGCTAATAACTCAACAGTTTCTTTACTAACTGCCCCAACTGTGTTTAAAATTTCATTAGGAACTTGTAGTATTTTATTTTTAGAAAAATTGCTGTAACAAACAACTCCTCCATTAAAAATATTGCTTGCACCTGCATGATTTGTAAATGCACTTGCTATTAAGCCACCAGTACAGCTTTCTGCCAAAACCAATGTTTTAGAATGTTTTTGTAGGAGTTGTGCAATGGCTAATTCTATTGGTACATCTTCATCTACTACTAAATATTTTTTTACTAAATGTTTTAATTTTTCAAATTCTGTTTGAATAGAGTTGTGCAATTCTTCTTTATTATTTCCATAACCAGAAAGCCTTAAACGTATCATTCCAAACTTTGGTAAATAAGCTAATTTTAAATTTGCTGGTAGATTTTTTTCCCAATCTATTATATGTTCTGCTAAAAAACTTTCTCCTATTCCAGCAGTTAATAAAGTTTTATGTTCAATAAATCCTGTTATAAATTTTTCTTGCAATAGAGGTATTACTTTTTCTCGTATAATCCATTTCATTTCAAAAGGTACACCTGGCATGGCAATACATATTTTATTATTTTTTTCAAATAACATTGCTGGAGCAGTTCCTTTTTCATTCATAATTACTTGACAAGAGCTTGGCACTTCGGCTTGTTTAGTATTTCTTTCAATCATTGGTTTTTTAAAAACATTTTCAAAAAGATATTGAACAAAATCTAAAGTAGGTTGATGTACAATCATTTCACCTCCAAAATATTTGCATAAAGTTGGTTTTGTAATATCATCTGCTGTTGGTCCTAAACCACCTGTAAGTAAAATAATTTCAGAATCGTTGAAAGCATTATTAAGCGTTTTAAAAATGGCTTGTTCATCATCTGCAATGGCTATTCTTTGTAGTACTTGAATACCAATTTTATTTAATTCTTGTGCTATAAAAGCACTATTTGTATCAATAACCTGACCTATTAATAGTTCATCTCCAATGGTAATAATTGTTGCCTGCACTTTATTCATAAGATTAAGAAATATTTTTGCAAAGTAAACTTATTCATTAAGATTTGAAACGTTAGCTAAGCATATTTTTTTTCAATTCTACATTGTTATATGTGTTGTTTGAAGTTTTAATTTTTTTATCAAAAAAAAGCTGCACCAAAAATCGGTGCAGCTTGTGAGAAAATTTGAAAAACTATTTCTTAATTCTTCGTAAACTTAAACACTGCACTTTCGCAACCATTGCTACAAATGGTTTTGATGATGTATGTGCCTTGTGTTAATCTGCTTACATCTATTTGTTTAATGTTATCGCCTGTATTTAATACCATGGTTTCTTGTTGTAATATTTTGCCTGTAATATCTGTAACTACCAAACTTACTCTTTCTTGTGCTGGTGCTACTATTTGTACATTTAAAATATTTCTTGCAGGGTTTGGATAAGCAGCAACAATGCTTACTTGCTTAACATTATCTCCCTTCAATAAAATGGTATTGGAATAATTGGCTTTGCCATCTCTGTCTATTTGTTTTAAACGATAGTAATTACTGCTTGCCAATGGTTTTGCATCTGTATAGTTATAGCTTAGCATTGCATTGCTGTTGCCATTGTTTGCTTTGCTTGCAATAAAATCTAACTTACTGAAGTTTTTATTATCGGCACTACGTTGTAATTCAAAACCTATGTTGTTTATTTCTGTAGCTGTTTGCCATGACAACAAGTTTACACTTCCTTCTTTTTTACCTGTAAACATGGTGTAGGTTACTGGTACAACTTTCTCAATTACGTTTATATCATCTACATATAAATAATATTGATTAGATGCAGAATAAACATGGAATCCTATATAATAAACTCCTGTTGTAGCAGGTGTAAAATCAACAGTATTGGTAGCAGCGTTAGCTGTATTAATACTTGGATGATCTGCTAAAAATTGAGTCATTGAAGCATTAGCAGGATTAGTACCATAATATACGTTCATTTTTTCTACATAGCTTGTACTGTTATTTCCATATTTATACGATAAAGTATAAGCGGTTCCTCCAGTTAAATTCAATGCTGCAGTATAAAACCAAGCATTGGCAGCATTTGATAAATTATAAGTATATTGTAATACCCTTGAACTAAATCCATAATTAGCAGGGCTTGCTGCTGTAGCCCAATTATTACCCACTCCAGCATTTTCAGCACTGGTACAATTGGGCAATGCTACACCAGTAGTGCTATTAAAGTCTTCAGTATAAGGAATAGTAGCAGCATCACAGGCAGTAGTAAAGCTAACTTTCATACTATTGTTACTGTATCCATTGCCTCCTGCACTACAATCTTGTCTTACATATACATCATACATTGTATTTGCAGTTAAACCGCTAAGTGCAATGGGTGAGCTTGCACCTAAAACAATAGTACCGCCACCTGCTGTATTGTCTGTACCTGGAGTAAAGCCTGGTGCTCCATACTCTGCTATAAAGGCATTGCCTCCTCCAGCATTAAAGTTTACTGTTGCACTATTAGTAGTAATTGGAGTTACTGTAACTGTACCAGGTGTAGCACATGTAGCCTGAGTAAAAGTAATTGCATAATCCTGATACTCTCCTGAACCTGAATTAGTACAAGGGTTTGAAGGGTTATTAGGAGTAAATGCTGCCAAAACTCTCATCCTGGTTGTTCCCAATAATGCAGTATTTGGAATTGTAACAGTACCAGTTTTAGAAGAAGTATAAGAACTTGTAGTTAATACTTGTTCATTTGATTGGAATGTTCCATCCTGATTAAAATCAATCCAAATTGCGAAACCAAAAGTACTTGTTGATCCATTAATACTATAAGCAAGTGCATCACCTCTGTTAATAGTTACCTCATCGGTTGCAAAAAAATCTTGATAACCACTTGCCGAACCAGAAGAAGTTGTTTTATTAATATTTGTACTACCTCCTGTGGTTGTAAATCCTGAAATATAATAAGTAGAACCTCCTGTTGTTGTTGGCGTACAGTAACAGTTAATCCATGAATTAATATCTATAAATATTGGAGTCGAGTATGCAAATAATCCTGAATTGGTACAAGTTACTTTACAACGATAGTATTTAGCTGCTGTTTGTGAGGTATCTTTCACATTATTTGTTCCTATTGATGCTAAATTAACTGTAAATAAAGCATCATCGGCTATTTGCCATTCATAAGTAATTCCTGAACCCAAACTACTATTTTGTAATGATAAATGAATAGGAGCATTAGGACAAGCAATTGCAACGTTTGCAACTGTATTACCTGGTGCTGGAGTGCCTGCACAAGCTGTTGCTGCATTTATTGTAAAACAATAATCTTCTGTTTCGCCCCATGAATAGCTTGTTTGTGCATAATTAGTAGTTGTTGGGAACGTTGTTTCTACTGCTACTACTCTCATTCTTGTAGAGCCTAATGCAGCCGTCATTGGAATTGCAAATGAACCTGTAACTGTATGTGCACCACTAAATGCTGTTGGTTGGCTATACACCATTTCACCAGCATCATTAAAACTGCCATTTTGGTTGAAGTCTATAAATATTTGTACACCATTACTATAACTTCCTCCACAAGTACCTACCTGCACACTAAAGTTTACTGTTTCACCACGTTCTGCCACTGGTCCAGTTACAGATTGTGTATAATTACTGTATTGATTTTTTATAGAACCTGGGTCTGGGGCTGTAGTAGTACAATCTGAAGTATTGTTCATAGTGCCTACTGTAACATTTAAAATATCTTCATCGCTTGCACTGGTAGCATAAATAGCTGGATAAGCACAATCTGTACAAGCAGCAGTAACCATATCTACAAACAA
>JAIXLB010000042.1:23785-24324 GCA_026931905.1 Chitinophagales bacterium | reverse complement strand
CCATAAATTACGGTATTATAATAACCTCCTACCATGGTACAACTATCTACGATATTGCCACTGCCTGAAAGCCCTGCTGTTGTTGCTGAAGCTGCTGCACCACTAATTACAAAAGCTGCTTGTGTAGTTGCTGTTCCTGTAATTGAACTGGAAAAGGTACAGTTACTGAATTTGTTATTATCTGCAGCATTATATAAGTGTGCTGCTATAGCATAAGTAGCTCCTGTGGCTTCTATATTCAAATAATTTATCCTGAAATAATCTGCTCCATTTAAACTTAAGGTATTAGGGTTAGTGGCTGTTCCTCCACTAAAAGTTAAGGTTTCGCCATTGCCATTTATAGTAACTGTATTTGTCGCTGATGTTCCATAGACTGAGGTAAAAATTACTTGCTCAGTATAAGGTCCACTACCTACTGCTACATCAAATACTACAGGTCCTCCTATACCACATTTTATATAATCTGCTGCATCTGCAAAACTTTGGAAATTACCACTACCTGTTGGCATAGCACTATTGATGGTGTATGTACCTCCTGG
>JAIXLB010000042.1:11353-23541 GCA_026931905.1 Chitinophagales bacterium | reverse complement strand
CATTGAATTGTAACTGGTGCTTCAGCAGTTCCTGCTGATGGCATACCACTACAAGGTGCATTAGAAACGTGTGTAATTTGTATATTAGTACGAGAAGTAGTTGCACTACCAGTTCCTGTAGGTGGTGCATTATCAGCAGTCCATGTTTCTTGATAATTAGCAGACGTTGTAGTATATTGCAAATTAGGATAAGTTCCTCCACCAGTTCCTCCATAGTTTGTCTCAACCAAAACTAATAGGTTATCGCCTGAGTAGGTAAATGGAGTTGTCAAGGTAACGCTAAACCACGCATTTGCAGGAGAAGGAGTAAGAGTGCCATCAAATACTAAAGTTGCTCCTGTAATCATGTTTGCCCAAGTTACAGCTGTCAAAGGTGCAGTTGCTGTTGTTGCTAAGTAAATTTTAGTAGGGCAAGCATTACCAGTAGAAGTAGCATACCAACCTATAGAGGTAATATTATTACCAGCAACAGATGCCATTTCAGAGGTAGTATAAAGAGAAGCTGTTCGTTCATAACCCCAAAGATGTCCTAGTGGATATCTTTGAGTAGATGTGCCAGATCCAATGGTAATAGTAGTTTGTGAGCTTCCTGCTAAATAGGCAAAGCATAACAGTAGCATTAAATAGATTTTTCTCATTGCAGATAGTTTTATATGGTTACATAATTTGAAGCTACTAAATTAAGGTGTAGCATTCTAAAATACAAATAAGTGTCAAAAAAAATTATTACTACAAGTTTCTTTTGCTGTTTTACAGTAAACACTTACCTTTGCCCACCCTAAAATTTAAATATATTGTATAGTAGGGATTTTGATATTGCATTTGTAGGGCTAAAACCTGGTGTTCATGTGTTTGAATATAGGATAGATGATAAGTTCTTTGTAGATTTTAATTATGGTAAACAAGATTTTACAAACTGTATTGCAACTATAAAACTAAGCCTTGAAAAAAATACAGGCTTTATGCAATTAAAGTTTGATATTGGTGGAAATGTAGATATTGTTTGTGATAGATGTGGCAATACCATTCATCAACAATTATGGGATGAATTTGCCATTATAGTAAAAATAACTGATGAGCCTGATGTAATGAATGAGCAGGAAGAAGACCCTGATGTTTATTATATTAGTCGTGGAGAAAGTCATTTGCATATTGCTAATTGGTTGTATGAATTTATAAACCTTAGTATTCCTATGCAAAAGCTTTGTGGTGAAGATGAAAAAGGAAAATCTCTTTGCAATCAAGATGTACTAAAGAAATTAGAACAAATGCAAAAAGATATCCAACAAACAGATAATCCTGTTTGGAAAGGATTAGAACAATTTAAAAATTTAGACAAAAAATAATTGGATTAACTTTAAAAATTTGAATTATGCCCAATCCAAAAAGAAGACACTCGCAACAACGCAGTGCAAAAAGAAGAACACATTATATAGCAGAGTCTGTTACTTTAAGTAAAGACACTACTACTGGAGAAACTCATGCACGTCATCGTGCACATGTAAGCGAAGGAAAGTTGTATTATAAAGGTAAATTAGTAGCAGAAAAAGCTCCTCTTAAAGCCTAATAACAGCTTAGCATTAAGCAGTTAAAAAAGTTTCAAAAGTGTCAGGTGCTTTTACAAGTATCAGACACTTGTTGTTTTATAGCATAGTAAACATTTTTATACTTCACTTACAACCCAACTTATGAATATAGGATTTGATATAATGGGTGGCGATTTTGCTCCAGCAGAAGCCATTAAAGGACTTCATCAATACCTGCAACATGCTCCAAATAGTACTGTTTGGTGTATAGGTAAAGGAGAAGAAGCTGAACCGCTTTTACATCAATATCAAATTTCCAATACAGTTCAATTCGTACATGCAGATGAAGTAATTGGCTACAACGAACATCCTACCAAAGCATTAAAAGAAAAACAAAAAAGTTCTATTGCAATAGGTTTTCATTTATTAGCAACAGGCAAAATTGATGCTTTTATTAGTGCAGGTAATACAGGTGCCATGCTTGTAGGTGCTATGTTTAGCATAAAACCTATTGAAGGTGTACTACGCCCTACTATTGCTACTATTATTCCTAAAACAAATGGATCAACAGGATTATTACTTGATGTAGGCTTAAATGCAGATTGTAAACCCGAACACTTAAACCAGTTTGCCATATTGGGTAACTTGTATGCACAAACTATTTTAGATATTCAACAACCAAAAACAGGCTTACTAAATGTAGGTGAAGAAGAAGGAAAAGGCAATGTGCTTACCCAAGCTGCCTACAGTATTTTAAAAGAAAACACACAAATACATTTTATTGGAAATATAGAAGGAAGGGATTTTTTTAACGACAAAGCCGATGTAATGGTTTGTGATGGTTTTACAGGAAATGTTGTTTTAAAAATGGCAGAAAGTTTTTACGAAATTGCTAAAGAAAGAAACTTTAATAACGATGCCTACATGAGCAGATTTCAATATGATAATTATGGTGGCACACCAGTTTTAGGTGTTGCAAAACCTGTAATCATTGGGCATGGCATAAGCAATGCAAAAGCTTTTGAAAACATGCTTACACTTGCCGAAAGAATGATAAAAACAGATGTTTGTGGTAAAATAAAAAATAGTTTTACTGCTTAATTTTAAATTTTAGTTGTACATAACATTTTACAATCTTAGTTTTGAAAAAATAAAATACTATTAATTAATTATGACTATCGAAGAATTCAAAACACTACCATTAGAAAAAAAATTATTAGAGCTTAAACACTCTGCAGAACTTTTAGGTTCTTACGACAGGTATAATGAAAATGGAGGCTCAAAAACAACAGGCGATATTTATGCTTTATACGATTTTTGGGTATTCTTAAGCGAAGACGAAAAAATGGTTATCCCATCAAGAAGAAATCCATTACCCCCAGTAGTAACTGAAGAAGAAGCCTAATAACTTTTGAATGTACACTACCTGCTTTTCATTTAATAACAGAAAAAAAATCTTTCACATACTGTTATTAAATAAACTACCATAAAACAGCAGATGGCTTTTATATTTGAAAAAAATATTCAATTATGATTAAGCTATTTGCTAAAAGCCTTGTATTACTTAGTGTTTCATCAACCCTTTTACTTATATCAAGTTGCGGAAATAATAAAAATGATGATAAAAAAGTAAAGGAAGATTCTCTTAAAAATGTAAATGTAAAACCTTTACCAGGTACACCCATTAAATACGATAGCAGCAAGAGATACATTTTCTTAACCTGGGACGATTCACCTCAACCTCCAGGAACAACTAATTGCCTAAAAATATTTAATGAAGAAGGCGTTAAATCTACTTTTTTTGCTGTAGGTTTTAATCAAGTAGGTCCACACAAAAAAAGAATAATAGATTCTATAAGAAATAGTTATCCCAATGTTCTATTAGCAAATCACAGTTTTTCGCATGGTTTTAATGATAAATACAATAAATTTTATAGTACGCCAGACAGTGCCTATAACGATTTTATGCGTAATGAAAGAGATTTACAAATTGGTGTAAAAATAATTAGACTGCCAGGTAATAATACTTGGGCTTCTAATGGAAATATTCATGGACAAAAAGCAACCAATGAAGTAGTGAAAAGATTAGATGCCAATGGTTATAAAATTATTGGTTGGGATGTAGAATGGATGCAACAACCTAAAGCCAAAGCACCTAAACAAAGTGCAGATGAAATGATAAGAACTATCAATCAAAAATTTGATGATGGCATGACGAATGAAGCCAACATGATTGTTATTCTTTCGCATGATCGCTTGTTCGAAAAACAACAATATGCAGATTCTTTAAGAAAATTTATACAAGTATTAAAACAAGACCCCAGAAATGTTTTTGAAACAATAGACCATTACCCTACTGTTCAAAATAAATAATTGTTCAAAAAAATATAACCATCCAGTTATAGCATGATTGATTTTAGAAGCGATACAGTTACAAAGCCATCTAAAGCAATGTTAGATGCAATGATGACTGCTCCAGTAGGTGATGATGTTTTTGGCGAAGACCCTACTATCAATGCTTTAGAAAATTTAGTAGCAGAAATGTTTGCTATGGAAGCAGCTTTATTTTGTCCAAGCGGTACAATGACTAATCAAATTGCCATTAAAGCACATACACAACCTGGCGATGAAATTATTTGCGATATTCTTAGTCATGTTTATCAATACGAAGGAGGAGGAATAGCTTTTAACAGTGGGTGTTCGGTAAAGTTAATTCAAGGAAATAAAGGAAGAATAACTGCTTCGCAAGTTGAAGAGAGTATCAACAATGCTAATGATGTTCATAAACCAATCAGTAAATTAGTAAGTTTAGAAAATACTTCCAATCGTGGTGGTGGGTGTTGTTACAACTTCAACGATATGCTTGCTATTCAAGAAGTGTGCAAAAAAAATAATTTATTGTTGCACTTAGATGGAGCAAGAATTTTTAATGCACTTGTAGCAAAAAAAGAAACACCCACTCAATACGGAAAAACTTTTAACTCCATTTCTGTTTGTTTAAGTAAAGGTTTAGGAGCACCAGTTGGTAGTGTATTATTAGGCAATAAAAACTTTATTCAAAAAGCAAGAAGAATAAGAAAAGTTTTTGGAGGAGGCATGAGACAAGCAGGAGTATTGGCTGCTGCTGGTATTTATGCTTTACAAAATAATATTAATAGATTAGCACAAGATCATTTGCACGCAAAGCAAATAGAACAAGCATTACAGAAAAAAGATTTTATTGGCGAAATATTTCCTGTAGAAACAAACATCATCATTTTTGAAATAAAAGGAAAATATACAGCATCAGAATTTATTGCTTTGCTAAAAGAAAATAACATTTTAGCTATTGCTATTTCCAACACACAGGTAAGATTTGTTGTGCATTTGGATATTACTGAAAGCATGGTACAACAAACCTTAGAAGTAATAAAAAAGCTGTAATCATTTTATTTAAAAAAGTACAAAAATTAGTACTCCCATTTCCCTGAAACACTTATTATTATTATATTTCATCAATATACCACAAATAGCTTTACTTTTGCCGCCAAATTACAAAAAGTATAAAACGAGGTTAGTATGTTAAGTGCAAAAAATATTACGTTAGCTTACGGAAAAAGAGTATTGTTTGATGAAGTAAATATCAATTTTATTAAAGGAAATTGTTATGGCGTAATTGGTGCCAATGGTGCAGGAAAAAGTACATTTCTAAAAATTTTAAGCGGCGAAATAGAACCCAATAAAGGAACTATAGAAATTGGTAAAGGCGAACGAATGAGTTTCTTAAAACAAAATCAATTTGAGTTTGATGAATTTACAGTTTTAAATACTGTACTTATGGGGCATAAACACATGATGGAAGTAATGCACGCCAAAGATTCTATTTATGCAAACCCAGATGCCACAGAAGATGATTACATGAAAGCAGGAGAATTAGAAGCAGAGTTTGGAGAAATGGGAGGCTATACAGCCGAAAGTGATGCTGCTGCTTTGTTAGGTAGCTTAGGAGTGAAAGAAGTTTTTCATCAAAGTTTAATGAAAGATATACCAAGTAATTTAAAAGTTCGTGTATTATTAGCACAAGCACTATTTGGTAATCCTGATATTTTATTATTAGATGAACCTACCAATGGTTTAGATATAGAAACAATAGGTTGGTTAGAAAATTTTTTAGCCGATTATGAAAATATTGTTTTAGTAGTAAGCCACGACAGACACTTTTTAGATGCAGTATGTACACATGTTGCAGATGTGGATAGGCAAAAAATAAAAGTATTTACTGGCAATTATACTTTCTGGTACGAGTCTTCTCAATTAATGGCAAGACAAATAAATGATAAGAATAAAAAAGTAGAAGATAAACGTCAAGCATTAATAGACTTCATTGCACGATTTTCTGCCAATGCCTCAAAAAGTAGGCAAGCAACAGCTCGTAAAAAAGCCTTAGAAAAATTAACTATTGAAGAAATAGAACCAAGCAACAGAAAATATCCAGGAATAATTTTTCAACCATTGCGTGAAGTAGGCAATCAAATTTTAAACGTAGAAAATTTAAGCAAAAGTGTAGATGGAAGAACACTTTTTACCAAAGCAACATTTAGCATAAACAAAGGAGATAAAATTGCTTTTTTAAGTAAAGACCCATCAGCAATTACCCATTTTTTTGACATAATTAATAACAATACAACAAGCGATGAAGGAAAGTTTGAATGGGGTACAACCATTACAAAAGCTTACCTGCCTATTGAAAATAGTGATTTTTTTACAGAAGGATTAAGTTTATTAGAGTGGCTTCGTCAATTTGTACCTGCTCATGTTACAGATGCAGACGAACCTTTTCTTCGAGGCTTTTTAGGAAAAATGTTATTCAGCGGCGATGATATTTCTAAAAAAACAAATGTACTAAGTGGAGGAGAAAAAGTACGTTGTATGATAAGCCGTATGATGCTGCAAAACCCTAACTTAATTGTATTAGACCAACCAACCAACCATTTAGATTTAGAAAGCATTCAAAGTTTTAACGAAGGTTGTCAAACTTTCCCTGGAATTGTTTTACTAACATCACACGACCATACTTTTATACAAACAGTAGCAAACAGAATTATTGAACTTACACCAAAAGGAATTATAGATAGATTAATGACATTTGATGAATATATGGAAGACAAAAGAGTACTTGCATTAAGAGAAGAAATGTATTCATAATGTAAATATAAGCTACCTCCTAGCTCTCATTGTACTATTCAGGTTTTGAAAAAACAAATCAGGATTGTTTGTTTTATAGTCAATGTATTTTACACCAGTTGTAGTATTTGTTTTTTCAACTTTTTGAGGAGTTTGTTGTATCCCTCCCATCCAAAGGCAACAATTCTACATATAATAATTCTTTGCCTTTTACTGTAGTCTCTACATTATAGCCATAAAAAACAGGTGCTTTTAAACGATATAAATTTTTAGCCATATAGTTTTCAAGATATTCTTCCTTGCTTTGTACAATTTCTCTATTCCAGTTTGCATCAGCATTTAAAACCAAAGGTTTCCCACTTACAAGCCTTTCCCTCACTACCTGAATTCCTAATAAATTTCCATTCTCATCCATTACATAAGAAGCAAATGTAGGGTCAACCCAAATCCATTTATTCAACTCTGTACTATACACCATATTTATTACATGGTTATCATCAAAGTTGGTTTCTTTCGGTAAACAAAAAATATATCTTGATTTAATTCCTAATGACAAATAACATTCATTTAAAATAGTAGCCAGCATCCAACAATTCACACCTCTATTTTCTTTTTTACAAATATTAATTAAATCAATAGCATTCTTCAATGCTGGGTTCTCAGAACTCCCATCATGCCTTATAAGATTATGCACCCAATAAAGCAAATTAAAAATTTTAGAAAGTTCACTAGCATGCCCTGCAATAGAATCTAAATTCAATTCTTTCCTGACCCTTATTAAATCAGGGTTATTTACAGGTTGATATTCAAAATTTGGAATAAAGCGATTATCATTATAATTATACTTTCCTGCTTTCTTCAAAATATCTAATCTTGATTGTTCATATTTTATTTGAGTTCTTGCAGAATCTTTTCCATTCAGTAAAATGATAAAATCGTATTTGTAATTAGGTTTAATTCTAAAAGAAATAGAATCAATATCAGTATAAAAGTAACTACTTTAGCAGATGTTGTGTAAATATCTAATTTTTCTTCAGGTACAATTCGCCATGCATTTTTTCGTAATTTATTATTTTCTTTAATATCAACATTAATAGATGTTGCTTTAATAATTGGTATTTTATTTTGCGAAAAACTTATACGAACGAACAGTATTGCAAAAAATAATACAATAATTTTTATTTTATTCATTTCTTGATTTTTAAAAGAAAGAAAAATCTGTGCAGAAAAATTGTAATACCATTATAAACGAAACGAATAAAAGAAAGTTACAAAAATTGAAATCCAAAGTGTATGAAAATAAAAAAGCCTTCCAAAATTAATTGAAAGGCTTTTAAAAAATACAGCAGCTACCTACTCTCCCAGCAATGTGCAAGTACCATCGGCCATGAGGGGCTTAACTTCTCTGTTCGGAAAGGGAAGAGGTGAACACCCTCGGTATAACCACCATAAAAAGATAGAGTATAAACTCAAAATAAATTTACATATTGAGAAAGTAAAATAAAAAAATAAAGCATACGGGCAATTAGTACTACTTGGCTTTGTTGTTGCCAACTTTACACCTGTAGCCTATCAACGTCATAGTCTCTGACAGCCCTTAAAAGTAAACTCATCTTGTGGAAGGTTTCACGCTTAGATGCTTTCAGCGTTTATCCTGTCCGTACATAGCTACTCTGCATTGCACCTGGCGGCACAACAGATACACCAGCGGTACGTACGACCCGGTCCTCTCGTACTAAGGTCATGTCCTCTCAATTTACTAACGCCCACCACAGATAGGGACCGAACTGTCTTGCGACGTTCTGAACCCAGTTCACGTGCCACTTTAATCGGCGAACAGCCGAACCCTTGGGACCTTCTCCAGCCCCAGGATGTGACGAGCCGACATCGAGGTGCCAAACCTCCCCGTCGATATGAGCTCTTGGGGGAGATCAGCCTGTTATCCCCGGAGTACCTTTTATCCTTTGAGCGATGGCCCTTCCATACAGAACCACCGGATCACTTTAGCCAGCTTTCGCTCCTGCTCGGCGTGTATGCCTCACAGTCAAGCACCCTTATACTAATACGCTCTATGTACGATTACCAACCGTACTGAAGGTACCTTTGCGAGCCTCCGTTACTTTTTAGGAGGCGACCACCCCAGTCAAACTACCCACCATGCAATGTCTCCCGTATATGCGGGATTAGACTCTAAGTGTCAGAAGGTTGGTATTTCACAGACCGCTCCACCCTACCTGACGGCAAGGCTTCAAAGCGTCCCAACTATTCTACACATCTAAAACTCAAAATCAATGCAAAGTTGTAGTGAAGGTTCACGGGGTCTTTCCGTCCCGTGGCGGGTAACCGGCATCTTCACCGATACTACAATTTCACCGGGCTCGTGGAGGAGACAGTGTTCAACTCATTAGACCATTCGTGCAGGTCGGAACTTACCCGACAAGGAATTTCGCTACCTTAGGACCGTTATAGTTACGGCCGCCGTTTACTGGGGCTTCAGTCAGGAGCTTTGGCTTACGCCGAACACCCTTCCTTAACCTTCCAGCACCGGGCAGGTTTCAGGCTCTATACGTCATCTTACGATTTTGCAGGGCCCTGTGTTTTTGTTAAACAGTTGGTTGAACCATTTTACTGTGACCCGCCTTTCAGCGGGTACGCTTTATCCCGAAGTTACAGCGTTAATTTGCCTAGTTCCTTCTCCACGGCTCACCCGAGCGCCTTAGAATACTCATCCCATCTACCTGTGTCGGTTTACGGTACTGGCTGCTATACTCGCTTTTCTTGGAAGAAGATTCACTACTACGTCTCACCCGAAGGATCCACTCAGCATCCGTCTGCCTATGTAGCTACCATTCTTCGTCACTTTTATTGTATAGTAGGTGCAGGAATATTAACCTGCTTTCCATCAGATACCCCTTTCGGGTTTTCCTAAGGACCAGACTAACCCTGATCCGATTAACGTTGATCAGGAAACCTTAGATTTTCGGCGAAAGAGTTTTTCACTCTTTTTATCGTTACTTATACCTACATTTTCTTTTGAAATCGCTCCAGCATATATCGCTATACACCTTCTATGCAGATTTCAATGCTCCCCTACCACTCTAACAAGTTAGAGTTTAGAACTTCGGTTCATAGTTTGATGCCCGATTATTTTCCGTGCAAGACCTCTCGACCAGTGAGCTGTTACGCACTCTTTAAATGAATGGCTGCTTCCAAGCAAACATCCTGGCTGTCAATGAAGTCTCACCTCGTTTAATCAACTTAACTATGTATTAGGGACCTTAGTTGCTAATCTGGGTTATTTCCCTCTCGGCCATGGACCTTAGCGCCCACAGCCTCACTGCCGCAGATATTTATTAGCATTCGGAGTTTGTCAGGGTTTGGTAGGCGGTGAAGCCCCCTAGCCCAATCAGTAGCTCTACCTCTAATAAACTTCTATATACGACGCTGTTCCTAAAAACATTTCGGGGAGAACGAGCTATCTCTCAGTTTGATTGGCCTTTCACCCCTATCCACAGGTCATCTCAAGACTTTTCAACGTCAACGAGTTCGGTCCTCCAGTTAGTTTTACCTAACCTTCAACCTGCCCATGGATAGATCACAAAGTTTCGCGTCTGCCCCCACTGACTATTCGCCCTATTTGGACTCGCTTTCGCTTCGGCTCCGTTATTCAAGAACTTAACCTCGCCAGTGAGGAGCAACTCGTAGGTTCATTATGCAAAAGGCACGCCGTCATCCGCAAAAGCAGACTCCGACCGCTTGTAAGCACACGGTTTCAGGTACTATTTCACTCCCCTATTCGGGGTGCTTTTCACCTTTCCCTTACGGTACTGGTTCACTATCGGTGTCTGAGGAGTATTTAGCCTTACCAGATGGTGCTGGCAAATTCAGGCAGAATTTCTCCGGTTCCGCCTTACTCAGGATACTACTCGTTTTACTTAATTTATACTTACGGGACTATCACCCGCTTTGGTTCAACTTTCCAGAAGATTCAGTTTGATAAGTAATTCTAAATGTAGTCCTATAACCCCACAACAGCACGCTGTTATGGTTTGGGCTATTTCCTTTTCGCTCGCCACTACTAAGGAAATCACTATTGTTTTCTTTTCCTCTCCCTACTTAGATGTTTCAGTTCAGGAGGTTGGCTTCTGTTTTACAACAGATGCTATGTCTTCAACATAGCAGGTTTTCCCATTCGGAAATCTTCGGATATAATGCTAGTGTGCAGCTCCCCGAAGCTTATCGCAGCTTACCACGTCCTTCATCGCCTCTCAGACCCAAGGCATCCGCCATGTGCTCTTAATTGCTTTAAAAAATTTATCATATTATAGCTTGCATATCACTATAATAGTTTATTGATTTTACTTTCCCAATATGTCAAAGAGCTTTTACAAAAAATGTAATGTTGATGTGATGGACTTGAACCAAATGTTTTGCCTAATCAAAACACATCATAAATGTGGAGGATATCGGAGTCGAACCGATGACCCCCTGCGTGCAAGGCAGGTGCTCTAGCCAACTGAGCTAACCCCCCTCCATAATTTATTATATTATAGTAGACCCGACCAGAGTTGAACTGGTGACCTCTACATTATCAGTGTAGCGCTCTAACCAACTGAGCTACGGGTCTGAACGGGTCAACATCAAATTATTAAAGAACTAAATTAATAAAATTGAAAGAAATGAAAGTAACAACATAAGATTTAAGCAATCTCTAAAAGGAGGTATTCCAGCCGCACCTTCCGGTACGGCTACCTTGTTACGACTTAGCCCCAGTTACTGATTTTACCCTAGGCAGCTCCTTTCGGTTACCGACTTTAGGTACACCCAGCTTCCATGGCTTGACGGGCGGTGTGTGCAAGGTCCGGGAACGTATTCACCGTATCATTGCTGATATACGATTACTAGCGATTCCAGCTTCATGTAGTCGAGTTGCAGACTACAATCTGAACTGAGAGACGTTTTTTGGGATTAGCTTCACGTCGCCGTGTTGCAGCCCTTTGTACGCCCCATTGTAGCACGTGTGTAGCCCTGGGCATAAAGGCCATGATGACTTGACATCATCCCCTCCTTCCTCAACGTCTTACGACGGCAGTTTCATTAGAGTTCCCAGCATTACCTGATGGCAACTAATGATAGGGGTTGCGCTCGTTGCGGGACTTAACCCAACACCTCACGGCACGAGCTGACGACAGCCATGCAGCACCTTGCTTTGTGTCTCATTGCTGAGCCTGTCTCGTTTCTGAAACATTCACGCGCATTCTAGCCCAGGTAAGGTTCCTCGCGTATCATCGAATTAAACCACATGCTCCACCGCTTGTGCGGACCCCCGCCAATTCCTTTGAGTTTCAACCTTGCGGTCGTACTTCCCAGGTGGATTACTTAATGCTTTCGCTCAGACACACACAGTGTATCGCGTATGTCGAGTAATCATCGTTTAGGGCGTGGACTACCAGGGTATCTAATCCTGTTTGATCCCCACGCTTTCGTGCCTCAGCGTCA
>JAIXLB010000042.1:5112-10652 GCA_026931905.1 Chitinophagales bacterium | reverse complement strand
CCTGCCGCTAGCGTTCATCCTGAGCCAGGATCAAACTCTCCATTGTAAATGAGTTGATCTGACTATTAACTTCAAATAGAAAATTAACGTCGGATATAATTTAATTTTGTGCTTGTAAAACCTTACCCTGAATTTAAAATTCAGAGTGCTGTTACTTTCAAACTTTCAAAGAACTTTGTGGCTTTTTTTACCACCCCATTTTTGTTTGGGGTTGCAAAAGTAAGAGCCTTTTATTTAACCACCAAATTTTTATTTTTAAAATTAAAAAAATGGTGAAAAAATTTTAAAGAACTAATTCATTTTTTATGAATGGGCGGCAAAAATAGATACTTAATTTAAACTACCAAATTTTATTTAAAAAAATAAAAATGTCTTTATCTATTTTGCTTTAAGAACTTTTGCTTTTTAAACCCTTATTATGTTAAAAGCGGAGTGCAAAGATAATAGTGATTTTATTACTTCCAAATTTTTTTAGAAAAAAATATTTTAAAAGTAACGGGACTCAATAGTAGCAATGGTTTTGAGATAAAAAATATTTTGTTAAAGGATAATCTCTGTATATTGATACGACAATATATTGAAATTAATATCTGCTGCTGCAATTTTTAAAAACTTTTTTTAGATTTATTTTACTTAAGCATAAAAAGGGTAATAAAAAGAATGAACATTTTTTTGCTTGGAAGAGTGAGTTTACTATAAGTATTTGTGGAAATAAAAATTTAATATTTTATAACCCAATTAAATTCTAAATTGTCTTTTCTGGAGTTTGGTTTTTGTTTGCCATTGGTTAATTCTGTAACTCTATTGCTTATATAATCTATTAGTTCGTAAACAGAAACCATATCGTCATTATTTCCAACGCTGCCTATTTTATCTGCATACTTTTTAAACCAGCCTTCTCTTATTGCAAATGTAAATACGCCATTACTCCATTCTGGGCTTTCAAAAGCATATTCCATGCCACCTGCTGCTGAAACAATAATTGCACCATTGGAGTTGCCTATATTGCTAAATGTATTTTGCATTAAATCGAAGCTGCTATTGGGTTTTATTTTTGATGATTTGTTTTTTATGATTATAGAGCTTCTGCTGGCTATACCTTTTACATTTTTTTGCTCTTTGTTTTTATTGCTAATGGTTATTTCTTTATTTTTTTGAATAGCCAATAATTCATCTTTATCTAAAGCTCCGCTATGACAAGCATCTATAAACATAATTTTTTCTTGGGCTGGTACATCGTTTAGCAATGCTTCTAATGCTTCGTATTTCAAGCCTCGTATTTGGGGCTGTGTAAAATTTACATCGTAGGTAGCGTAGTAAAAATCTAAGCTATCGCTTAATAAGCCATGTCCTGTAACTGCAACAACTACTCTATCGTCTGGCGTTGTTTGTTGTAGGAGTTTTTTTAATTTTATAATATTTTCTATTGTTACATTTTCATTTATAAGTGTATCTATAATTACTTTATTGTAATTACTGCTTACGTCGTGTACTAAGTCTCTTATGTCTTTTGCTGAATAGGTTAAATTGTAGTTTTTATCTTTATAATTAGCAACTCCAATTCCTACAAAATATAAAGTTGGTTTGTGTGCTGTATCATTATAAGTGCTTAATACAGTAAAGGTTTCTTTTAATGAAGATATTCCATTTTCGTTGGTGCAATAAATTTTAATTTTGTTTGTGCCATAGGCTAATGGAATCGAAATTTCTTGCTGGTATTTATTGGAATTGAGTTTACTTAAATTTTTCCCATTTACTCCTAATACAGGCGAATTATTGACCATTACTTGTAACTCTTGTAATTTATATTTGGTATCGGAACACTCTACATTTACTTTATAATAATTATTTGATGTAGATGATTGGATAGTAAATTTATCTATCAGTTTTATTGTAGGTAGATGTAATGTGGTTATATTATTTTTTACTTCTTTGGCTCCTGTAATTTTTAGTCTTTTTGCATAGGCTAACTGATAGCTTTTTAGGATTGCAGAATCTGCTCTTCCTAAAGATTTTAAAACCAGATCTGGTCTATTGAGTTGTAAATCGAACTGGTCGTAAGGGTAAACATTATCGTTGAAATTTACATTGAGTGCGTTTAATGAATTTTTTGTTACGAAGTAATGATTGTTGCTATCTACAATAAATGCATCTCTTTTAAATGGTAAAAAAATTGTAGCTTTTTGATGATAGTTGGCAATATCAAATAAACGTATAGTGCCATCGTTACAAGCCAATGCAAACTCTTTTCCATTATTGCTTAGTGCAATATCATTTGAGGTTACTTGCATATTACCAGAGCTATATACAAAAGTGTCTAATGCCACATCGTACACTTTGAAACTATTTAATGTATTTTGTACTATTACATTTTTTTCATTATTTATAATAGCCATATCATAGGCTTCTGTATTAGTGGAGTTGATAGACCATAACGAAATAGACTTGAGTGAAACGGCATCTATGACATCAAATTTTCCTGCTCCTGTACTCATGAATATTTTGTTTTTTGCGATTGCAATAAACCTTACTGCATTTGTAAAAACTGTATCGGTTACTTTTCCATTTTCTGCATTTAAAACCAAAACATAATTAGTGGTTGCTTTTGTAAACAGTCTGTTTTTATAATTATCATAGTACAACATCATACTACTTTTTGATTCATCTGTAGCAATATAAGTATCAAATTTTATTTTTTTCTTTTCTGCATCCCATGCAAAAATCCTTCCATTTTCGCTGCTTATAAAGTAAGTTTTATTATTGGGTGTTACTGCAAATGATTCTATATTTTCATTTTCTTTAAAGAATATACTATCTACTATTGCATCTTGTTTTAAGCTGTAAATAGCCATTACATTTGAAGTTTTTGCAGTTTTAAGTGGAAAAAAATCGTTTTGATTAAAGTTGATAATTTTTCCTTTTGGAAAATATATTTCGCTGGAGGTTTTGGTGTTGCTTTTGCCAGTACTTAAATCTATTTTACCATAATTAGGACCGTATTGAATAAAGTGAATGGTGTTATCGTCTTGGCTATATTGAATTCTACTTAATTGGTTGGCATAAAAAGAAATTTCGTTGGAGGTTAATGAGGCATTTGTTTCAAAATTATAGTTTGCTGTATTCATCATTTTAAAATTGTATCCATTATTAACTAACAATAAATCTTTACCATCATTGGTATAGAGTGTGCTTCTTAAATAATAAGAGCCAATTTCAGCTTTGTATTTTCTGCTGTAACCATCTGCTATATTATAAATTCTAAAACTATCTCTTGCAATGGGGTAAGCTAAAAATTTAGAATCTGGAGAGAAAGACATAGCTGCATAAAGTGAGCTGCAAGGGCTGGAGTAATATGTAGCTTCTAAAAATATTTTTTGATTTAAAATATATTCATTTAAGTAGAGGTCTAATACATGTAAGGTTTTGTTGGAAGTTATTGTTACTATATACCTGTTGTTGTTGGATATTGATATACTTTTTACAGGAGCATTGAAAGAATAAGTGTTTGATTTTTTTTCGTTTTTAATATCCCATTTGCACATGGTAGAATCGTCTGAAACAGTATAAATAATGTTGGGATTGTTTTTATAGAAAATAATATCATTAACCATATTGCTGTGGAGTGTAATTTTTTTAACTAACGTAAATGTTTCTGCAAAAGGATTGATGATATACAATATAGAATCTTCTACGAGATAAAGTAGTTTGCTATTAGGCGAAAATTTAGCTACATTAACTACGCCTTCGAATTTAAAGCCTGCAACAGCCGTATAGTTATAGGTATCCCAAATTTGTAACTGTTTATCTTCTGAAGCACTAATTAAATATCTGCCATTGGGGCTATAACTCAATGCAGTAATAGTGTTTAGGTGATAGCCTATTGTTTTAATTTCTTTTCCTTTAACCTTATTCCAAATTTTTATTTGATTATCCATGCTACCAGTTGCAAAATATTTTCCATTGGGAGAGAGTGCAGTAATGAAAGGCATTGTGTGCCCATTTTGCATTGAAATGTTTAATGATTTAGGGGTTTGCCAACTATCTTCAATACCAGCAATTAAAGTTTTTCCTTCATAATTATTTGTTACGTTGAAATAATTTTTGGCATCTTGTAAATATTTCATTGCAATAGTTGCATCGCCATTTCTTCTTTTAATATTGGCAAATAAAAATTCGGGCCAACCATAGTTTGCTGTGTCTTTATTTTCATAAACAACCTGCTTCAATAATTGTGTTGTTTTAATTGCTGATTCGTAATTTTCTTCATTCAAATCTTGCATGGCAGTAGCAAACCATTGTTCTACTAAATCATTTTTTTTAATTTGGTCGAATAAATTTTTTATCTGTTCTATTTTATATTTTTCATCAGTTAAACTTATTAAGTAATTGTATATTGAAGCTGGATTTAATGTAGAGCCTGTGGCAACCCAATTGGCATACTCATAAGAAAAACTTGGGTAGTTGCCTATATTATTAGCAGGTGCAGATGCTTCGTACTCAAAAAATAATTGTTGATGTATGGGTTGGCTTAAAATAATTGCATTAAACATATTTTGTCCAGAAAAAATTCCTCCATAATATTTGGTAGCATAAGTTGCATTGGTTAAGGTATCTTTTGCTATTGCATAAGCGGCATTTTTGGCATCGTTCAACATGCAAAACATAGTTTCTTCATCTACTTGTGGATTACCATAGTAATAAAAAAATCTGTAGCTATAATAATCGTCTGTACCATCTTTAAAATTTCTAAAAATATCGTGTAGTAACAATAATTTTTTCAACTTTAATTTATTCCAACTTATAGGCGTTTCTGCTAAGCATACAACAAAATCTTTTGCTATCACTATTTCTTTGTATGTATTAGAAATATGAAGTACCAATGTATTATCGTCTAATGAATAAATTGGTACAGAAACCGTAGTACTTACTTGTTGATGAAAAAGTGTATCGCCTTCTATTAACCTGGAGCTTATTCTACAATATTGAGAGTCGTTCAGTATTCCATCTAACTTACCTGCATGAACAATAACTTCTAAAGAATCTTTACCATAGGGCAATACAGATTTTATAGGAAAATAAACCTCATTGGTTTCTGTTTCATTAACTACAGGATAATTAAACTTCAGTTTTTTTTCAGCTATAACTTTATGTAACAAATTTAATCTTGCATAAGTAATTCTATACTCATTTGTATGTTTATACTTTCTTGCATTTGTAATTGCTTGTATTAAAAATTCGTGTGAAAGCTGTGGTTTTTCTACTATTCTGTAACAACGTCCTAAATAACTTAAATAGCTTGTAACATAAACACTGCTATCAAAATTTTTATTCTTTGCTCTCCAAATATTTAGTTTATTAAAAACCGATATAGCACTATCTGGTTTATTTTCTATCATTAATTTTTCGCCCAATCTATATTGTTGCATAAAATAGGCTGTATCTATTTTTTGTGCATTAATTTTAAAAAGGAATAAAAACAAAAAAGTAAACACAACATAAACTTTCCTCATAAAAGCAAAATTTTTATCCAATGAAATTAT
>JAIXLB010000042.1:0-5012 GCA_026931905.1 Chitinophagales bacterium | reverse complement strand
ATGGTAGAGTATTTCTGCGTTTATACTCTAAAACTGCTGCTATTGTTAGTAATATTGATACACCTCCATCTATTGGAATATCAAAAGGATCATTTGGTGGTGGTGCAGCATCATAATTTGCACTTGTTGTTCCTGTTAATTCTTCATCATCTAAAGTTTCTGCTGCTGTTAATATTTGTTGATTACGGCTGGACGATTTTCTATCCCATAAATTTGTATTGACACCTTGTTTACTGGAGAATTTATTCCACTCGTTATTAATTAAAGCTATCCATATAATTGATGATAAAGAAGAAGTAGAAGTGTCATATATCTCGTTATCTATAGCTAAATAATTAATTTTATTATCTCTATCAAAAATAGTTGAGGTAAGATATATTTCACTGCCTATATCCATACTTGGAATGCTGTACATATTATATGTGCCGCTTTCTTCAACTATTTGGCTTTGGATATTGGTAGTTATTGTTAAAGCCAGTATAGTTGCTAATCCTCTTCTAATTTTTCTTTTAATTATTTTCATTATTACTACATAGGTTAAAAAAATTTATTTTCTATTTTCTCTATGTCATATTGAGTGTAAACGAAACATCTACCTGTGCTTTAGTACGCTTTTCAGGAGATTCTTCGCTTACACTTAGAATGATATGGGTGGAGGGATTAGAAAGACATGTAAAAAGCAATATCATGTTGAGCGAAGCGAAACATCTGCTTGTGCTTTAGTACACTTTCCTTCGCTTCGCTCAGGATGACATAAATGGAGCTCAGGATGACATTTTTTATCTTTATCCTAATTCCTAATTCTTAACTCTTAACTCTTAATTCTTTATCAATTTTTCTGTTGTTCTATTTCCTTTACTATCTATAATTTCAACAATATATGTACCAGTAGATAGTTTTTCAATATTTAATTGTTTATACCCACCTGCTCTACTTTGTTGTAAAATTATTTTACCTGCCATATCGGTTACTTTTATGTTGTAATTTATATCGGCTATTTGAGGTAATAATAAGGTTACTTGTTTGTTTGCAGGGTTAGGATACATTTTAATGTTGTTGTTAACAATACTTGGTTCTACTATTCTCTTAGTAAATACTATACTAAATCTGTTTGAACCTTTGGTAGCTGCATTGTTTACATCTACACTAAACACATAGTCAGGATTGGCTTTTACATCTTGTGTTATTTTAGCTAAATGATCTACTAAGTATATATCGGCTCCAGTAAAGTTTTCATAATCGCTGAAATTGAATGTATAGTTGCCACTTTGTGTTGCTCCAATGTTTAACCATACTTCATCGGTACTTAAAGTACTTAAACTTCTGGTTTGTACTGCTGTATGGGTGGTGCCTTTTAAGCTGGTTATATAAGTACCATAGTTCATACTTGGTATATCCAGTTTGCCTAATGCTGTATTGCTTATTGTAACATTATTATCATAGCGTACAACTATTTCGTCTATTTTTTTATCTATTGTACCATAGCTTACTTTTACTTTTTCGTTTATAGTTCTTCTGTTGTTACGGAAATAACCTAAATCTTCTTCACTAAAAGTATAATATTTTAAATCTTCATTAAAGTTTAAGGTTATATTACCAACATTTTTTGATTTTACAAAAACGGCTTGTCCGCTGGCTATTAAATTTCCATTATCATTATTATAGCCGGTTCCACCAGTAAATACCCCATCAACATTGCTCCAGTAGCTATATACACCTGCATTATTGCTTGGTATATACACTGCATAAACACTATCAATTGCATTGCTATTTCCTAAATCTGATAACAAATCACTAAATGAAACATTAGCAGGATAAGGGTTACCAATTAATACCCAGTTATTTATACCATTGTTTGGATATGTAATGCTAAATGTACCAAAGTTTTTATTGGCTGTACTTAATGTGCCTGATGAGCTTAAAGTTACTGCATTAGGTACCATGTTTACACCATTCAATAAATCGCAACCTAAGCTTCTTGATCCACGTACGTTTACTCTAAAAGCTTTTCCTTGTCCTATATTGGTAGCATTGGTATTGGTTACTGCTTGCCAACGACTGCCTGTGGTTTGTGAGGCATCGTAAGTATAGGCACTTGGTGCATTGGTAGATGTAGCATCAAAACCATTGCTGTGCGATGTTAAAGCAGGGCAAACCGTACCACCTGTACCTGCTCCTGTAATGTGTATTTGTTGTTGCCAGCTATCTTGTAAAGTTTGGTTTATTGGGCTGGCTAAGAAACTCCATTTTCTACTGGCTTTGGCTGGTATATAACGTTCTACTGTAACATTTCCAACAAATGTAGGCAATGAAAACATTGATTGCAAAATTGCTGTTCTGTTTTCATTTGATTTTAATACCAACAAATTATTGGTTGTAAATACACCTTGCCTATAGGTATATAATTCACTTGTAACATTTAATTTTCCTGTTCCAGAAAGTGTTAAGCCTACAGCATTATCCATACCTAAACCTTTTATGGCAATATCTGTATTTCCTGTATTAAATGTTTGCAATGTAGTACCTACAAAAGCTATTGTACCAGAGTCTGCTATTATAGTACCATTATTAGCTATATTGCCATAAACAAGCAGTGAAGATTCATTTGTAATTGTTAAGTTACTACCTGTTTGTATTGTTATATTCTTTGCCTCTCTTATAAGTGGAAAGTTTACACCTATTACCGGTTTATTGATGGTGTTGGGTATAACTACATTACTGCTTGGAGTAGGCATTGTACCTAACGACCAGTTACTGCCTTTATTCCAGTCTGTATCGGTTGTACCTGTCCATTTATTTTGCCCTACCTCATCTATGGATATGTTTTTTATTCTAACCTTAGTACTAGTACCTCCTGTATTTGAACCTGTATATAAATTAAATCCAAAATAATATACACCTGTAACCTGCGGAGTAAATGATACACTATTAGACGAATATCCAAAATTGGCAGTAATTGAATGATCTGCTAACTGGGTAATCATTGCTGTATTATTGGGTAATATACCATACGCTATTTTTAATTTCTGTATTGCACCGCTCTGCTTCGCATACATATAATTAATGATATAATTGCTGCCGGCAGTTAAATTGATGCCATTGGTATAAAACCAAGTATTAACTGAATCCTCATAATATTGATAGTAAAGTGCATTACCTGATGGTGGTGTCTCTATAAGCCATCTACTATCCCTATCAGGTCCTGTTCCTTGAAATAAAGTTTGATTATATGTACAATTGGGTAATGTATATTGATCTACAAAAGGTATATCTAATATATATGGCACATTTGCAGCATCGCACAAAGTGGTAAAAGTTGCTTTAATGCTATTGGCACTATACCCGTTACCACTGTTGGTACAATTTTGTCTTACATATACATCGTAAGTGGTATTGGCAGTTAAACCAGTTATTGCTATTGGTGAGTTTCCGCCTGTTACTATTGTTCCTCCAACACCTGCATTATTATTTGTTCCCGGGGTAAAACCTGTTGCTCCGTACTCTACTACAAATGCACTACCAGTTCCTGTAAAATGTATAATAGCGGTATTATTAGTTATTGTATTAGCAACTATATCTGTTGCTTCCAAACAATTGGGTATTGTTTCATATTTTACGTTATCAATAAGTATGATATAACCGTTATTTCCTGTACTTTCTCTAAACGCTAAAGTAGTTATACCTGGTGGAGTAATAACAGGGCTTAAAATAAAATTGTCATAATCTGATGAATTAGATGATTTAGTTGGTATATAATCATTTCCTAATTGCACAAAAGTATTTGGATCATCTTGATTTGTTAAATATCCTACTTGAATATTTCCGGTTTGCCCACCAGATTTTTTTGTGCTAAATTTTAACCTGTGTGTTCCTGCATCGGCATTGCTTACCTCTGGCATTCTTACCACTGCCTTGCTATTATAAGACATCATGCGTAATCGATTGTTAGAAACATCTACACTATTACTACCAACCTGTGCCCAACACTGCGGTAGTGAAGCATCAAAATTTTCAGAAAAATCGGTTACTGTATTACATTTTGTAGTAAAAGAAACTTTGTTGCTGTTTATACTAAAGCCTTTTCCGGTTGCAGAGCAATCTCTTCTTACATACACATCGTAAGCGGTATTGGCTGTTAAACCTGTAATGGCAATGGGGGAGCTATTAGTTGTAATAATAGTACCTCCTACACCTGCAGTAGAATCAGTACCCGGTGTAAAGCCTGCAAGCCCATACTCTACTATATAAGTGCAACCCACTTCTGTAAAAGATACAGATGCTGTTGTTTTGGTTATTGAATCTACACTTACTACTTGTGGTGCTTGCAGTGGTTTATCTTCAATAATAAAATTATCAAAACCAATAAACCTATAATTAAGTATAGTACCAGAAGTAACACTGAGCCTGAACAATACTGATTGGTTGGTGTATGCAGATAGATCTACTGTTTTGCTATCCCATGGTGCATTTGGAGAGTTATGTGATGGATTTGCCGAATAGGATGCTAAAGATGTCCATGTACTCCCACTATCAGTACTAATTTGAAACTTTAGGGCATCTGCCTCGACTCCTGCACCCATCCAAAGAGCAAACCTGGCTCTTTTAGATGATGAACCTAAGTTAAATATTGGAGATTGTAGATAATATGGGGCATTATTTGGGTTATAATAATAAGCATAAAAAAACATAAAACCTGCCCCCTCAGCAGGGTAGCGTATATCATATTGAGAATATCCGGTTAATGCACCCGACTGCCATTGGACACCTGAACCTTGTACACCTTCGTAAACGCTCCAGCAAGCAGGTATTACACCCGGTGTATTAAAGCCTTCGGTATAAGGGTATGTACTATTAATACCACACAATGTAGTAAAGGTTGCTTTAGAACTATTAGTGCTGTATCCATTTCCACCACCTGTACAATCCTGTCTAACATATACATCGTAAGATGTATTACCTGTTAAGCCAGATATTGCAATTGGCGAAGCACTGCCTGTAATAAGTGTGCCACC
>JAIXLB010000060.1 GCA_026931905.1 Chitinophagales bacterium | reverse complement strand
GCATTTGTTAATCAAAAAACGTTTAAGATACTATTGATTAGCAACACAATTTAACGATTGATTTTTATGTACAATTCAATTTTTTATACATGAAAGAAATGATTTTTAACGATGTGTATTTTATGCAACAAGCTTTAAGAGAAGCTCACAAAGCTTTTGAAGAAGATGAAGTGCCCATTGGTGCTGTGGTTGTTGCTGATAATAAAATTATTAGTAGAGGGTATAATCAAACAGAAAAGCTGAACGACAGTACTGCACATGCAGAAATGATTGCCCTTACAAGTGCCTTCAATTATTTAGGAGCAAAGTATTTACCTAATGCAACTTTGTATGTTACTGTAGAGCCTTGTTTAATGTGTTGTGGTGCTTTGTATTGGAGTAAAATTGAAAAAATTGTATATGGTGCCAGTGATGAAAAAAGTGGAGGCTTACGTTTTTTTACAGATAAGGAAGGATTAATTATTCCTGAAAAATGGCCATTTCATAAAAAAACACAATTGGTAAAAGGTGTAATGGCAGATGAATGTGCTATGCTTATGAAAACTTTTTTTAAAGCTAAAAGATAAAATTATCTAACTATCAATTTCTAAAAAAATACATCTTCAATCATAAAAAATTCATGGTTATTATTAGGTTTTAGTGTTATTGCCATTACATCAAATTGAATTTTTTTCCATTCAGTATTTTGTTCTACATAAGCAACAGCTGCTTTTTTTAAAGCATTCATTTTTGTAGTGTTTATGCTTTCTTCTGGTTGTCCAAATTGTGTAGAGTTTCTGGTTTTTACTTCTATAAAATGTAGAATATTGTTTTTGTTTGCAATAATATCCACTTCGCTGTGTTTGTATCTCCAATTTCGTGCAAGTATGCTAAAGCCTTTTTGCAAAAGCCATTGAGCAGCTAATTCTTCTCCAATATTTCCTGTATTTTTTGTATTTAATTTCATTATGTTTGAACTGCTTAAAGTTACAAGAACAACATGAATGATGCAATTTTTAAACTGAAAGGAAAACTACAACATTATGCTTGGGGTGGCTATCATTTTATTCCAGATTTATTAAGAATTAAAAATACTGAACATCAACCTTGTGCTGAATATTGGTTAGGTACACACCATTCAGCACCATCTGTTATTGAAGAAAAGAATATTTCATTGCAAGAATGGATAGAACAAAGTCCTGAAAAAATTTTAGGAGAAAATGTTTATCATCAGTTTCAAGGATTGCCTTATTTATTTAAAGTTTTAGATGTAAAAGACATGCTGAGCATTCAAGTACATCCTACAAAAGAAGAAGCTATAAAAGGTTTTGAAAAAGAAACAGCAGCAGGTGTTTTAATGAATGCTCCCAACAGAAATTATAAAGATAAAAACCACAAGCCAGAAGTGATGATAGCATTGAGTGAATTTTGGTTGTTGCATGGTTTTAAAAGCAATACAGCAATAGAAAAAACTTTGGAAGAATATGTAGAGCTTTCTGTTTTTTTACCCTTGTTTAAAAACGAAGGGCTTAAAAATTTGTATAAATTATTTATGGAAATTTCTCAAGAAGAAGTTGATACTATTTTAATTCCTTTGGTTCAAAAATCTATTTCTAAAAAAGAAAAAAATGCAATTACAAAATTTAATCCAGAATGGTGGATTGCAAAATTGTATGCAGGTAAAAACAATATAAAAGATATAGACAGAGGTATATTTTCAATTTTTCTTTTTAATATTTTACAACTACAAAAAGGAGAAGCCATTTTTCAAGATGCAGGCGTGCCTCATGCTTATTTAGAAGGGCAAAATGTAGAGCTAATGGCAAACAGTGATAATGTTTTGCGTGGAGGCTTGACACCAAAATATGTTGATGTGCCTGAATTAATGAAACACATTTTATTTGAAAACAAAGAACCTGCTTTTATTTTTCCTGAAAAATTTGGTAGTGAAAAAATATACAACTGTCCTGTAGATGATTTTTCTATTTCAACAATAACCCTACAAGCAGGTGAAAAATATTATGCCCAAACCACCTCGTTGGAAATTTTATTAATTACAGAAGGAGCAATAATTATAGAAGGTATGGAAAATAAGGTTTTTAAACAAGGCGATGCTTTTGCTATTATTGCAAATACAGAATATTGGTTTATAGCTACTGGAAATACTACATTATACAAGGCTTTTGTTCCATTTAAAAATTAATTTCCAAGTTTCAAAAAAACCTATTTGTAACAATAAGCATAACAACTTACTTTTGCTAAAATATTTTAAGTAATGACAAAAAATAATCGTTTAGTAATTTTTACTTTAATACTAATTGCACTTACAGTAGTTGTAAAATATGTATGTGCCCCCGTTTTAGGATTAAGTGGTTTTTCGCCCATAATTGCTATTGCATTATTTGCAGGTATGAGTATTAACAACAAAAAGTATACTTTTATACTTCCATTAATTGCATTATTTGCAAGCGATGTTGTTATAGAAATTTTGCACAGGTTGGATTTGTTTGTATTTAGTGGTTTTTACAAAGGACAAATTATTAATTATAGTTTATTAATGTTAAGCGTTTTAATTGGCTGGGTTTTAAAAGGCAAAAGCTATATAACAGTAGGTTTTGGAGCTATTGCAGCATCAACTGTTTATTTTTTATTATCTAACTTTAGTGTTTGGTATGGCAGTACAATGTACCCACAAAGTTTTGATGGATTAATGACTTGCTATGTAAGTGCTTTACCTTTTTACAGAAATGAATTAATATCTACAACTATATTTTTACCAATGATTATTTTGGGTTACAATTACATTATTGAAGGAAAAACCAAAATTGTAGTTTCTTAATTATAGAATTGAATAGTTTAAAAATCCTATCAAGTAGTTTTGGTAGGATTTTTTATTTGCTTAATTGTTTGTTTAGCAAAACCAATCAACTAAACAATTTTATTTTTTAGAAAGCCAACTGCAAATAATATTATTTTTATAGCAGTGAAAAATATTGTTCAATTATTTCTGCGTCAAGGCAACCAACAATCTATCATCAAAGAAATTGATGGGCTAAGGTTTATTGCTATTGTAGCAGTTGTTTTAAGCCATTTTAATTTACAAATGATTAAAATGAATGCCTCGTTAAGTGTAGATTTTGAATACAGCAACCCTGTTGCTTTGTTTTTAGAATTGGGAGGTTATGGTGTAAGAATATTTTTTTGTGTAAGTGCTTTTATTTTATCTATCCCTTTTATCAAATATTATTTGTATGGTAATGAAAAAATTAGTTTAAAAAAATATTATGTAAGGAGGATAAAACGCTTAGAAGTGCCTTATTTATTGGTGTTGGTAATTTTATTATTATTTAGAATATTTTTTGAAGGGGCATTTTGGAAAGATGAAATGCCTCATTTTATAAGCAGTGTTTTTTATAGCCATAATATTATTTATGATAGAAGAAGTACCATAAATCCTGTAGCTTGGACTTTAGAAATTGAAATTCAGTTTTATATTTTATTACCTTTTATTTTAAAATTATTTTTCTCAATCAAAAATTTTGTACGCAGAAGAATTGTTTTAATTACTGTAATTTTAATAAGTGTATTGATGTGTGTATTATTTTACCCTGCTATAAAAGCTGCACATTTAGAATATTCTATTGTAACTTATATACCAGTTTTTTTATTAGGAATTTTATTTGCCGATATTTATTTAAGCCATCATTTTTTGATTAAATCAAAATATTTTATTTGGGATTTTTTAGGTATAGCAGGCTATTTGATGATTATTTATTTTGCAGGTTATGCTGTATTTTACAAACAACTTATTGAACTAACAGGCTATCTGTTTTTATTTACAAGTGTTTTTAAAGGAAAAATTTTGAATTATATTTTCACTAAACAAATTATAATGGCAATAGGCTGTATGTGTTATTCTATTTATCTTTTGCATTATGCTTTATTAGCTTTTATAACACAAAAAATTACAGTATCATTTTTTCAAAACAATTATTACAAAGATTTGCTGTTGCAAGGAATTGTTGTGCTGCCATTGGTTTTAATTATCTGTAGTATTTTTTATTTAGTTGTAGAAAAACCATTTGTAAAAATGAAATGAGTTGAAGATTCTATTTCAATATCACTGTACCCAATGCTTTGGTTATTTTGCTTTCTTCTTCTTTAAATAAAAGATGATCTTTCATAAGCTGTAATTGCTGTTCAGGTGTTGTTGCTATTTCAAGTTGTTGTTGGTTTTCTTCAAACATTTTTTTTATTTTTCTCAACTTAAAAAAGGTTACACTCATAAACGCATCTTGAATAGAATTATCTCTGTTTGTAATATTCAATCCTTGCAATTTTTCATCCCATTTAGGGCTTAATTCGTAGGGCGATGCAGTAATTGAAATAATCATATTTCTTATAGCTTCATCTGTATGATATAAAAAGGTTTTCGCATCTGGCTGTTTGCCTTCATTGAGTTCTTGAATAAATGCAGCATAAATTTTAGCAAGCAATGGATTGTGAAATTTATAAGGGCTTAATTCATTGATAACATACAATGCAATGCTTTGCTCATTATTCCATGATTTATAACCATGCTCAAACAAAACTTTTAAAATATTTTTTTCAATCGCTTCGTCTTGATGCAATAAAAGAGTATCGCTATCTGTATAATTTGTAGTGGGTTGTTGAGGAAATTCTTGTGTTTGAAAATCACCAACACTATATAATTTTTTTTCTTCTTTTGCAATGCTGTCTCTCTTGTATTTATTTACAAGCGTTGTTAAACCTCCTTCATCAATTTTTAAGAGAGAGGCACATTGTTTTATATATTCTTGCAGTTTAGTAAAATCTTCAGTTCTATTTATTTTACTTAAAGTTTCTGCAATATTGTTTACAACATTGTTTTTTTGATTTATATCGTTGCCTGCATCTTTCAATAATATACCTAATTGAAAAATGATAAAATCTTTTTTATTGTTGGCAACAAAATCTTTAAAAGCGGTTGTGCCAACTTTATTTACATAACTATCAGGGTCTTCATTATCTGGTATTAATACAAGTTTTACATTCAAGCCTTCTTCCAAAGCCATATCTAAACCTCGCAAAGCTGCTTTAACTCCTGCATTATCGCCATCATAAATTATGGTTAGATTGTTGGTATATTTTTTTATCAATCTTATTTGCTCAGTAGTTAAAGAGGTTCCTCCACTTGCTACAACATTTTCAATACCTGCTTGATGTAAACTAATTACATCTGTATAACCTTCTACCAATAAACACTCTTTAGCTTTATCTATTGGAGAGCGTGCAAAATACAAGCCATATAAAATTTTGCTCTTTACATAAATTTCATTTTCTGGTGTATTAATGTATTTAGGAGCTTTATCGTTTTTGCCAATAATTCTTGCACCAAAGCCAATAATTTTTCCTGTGTTGTGATGAATAGGAAAAATAATTCTGCCTCTGTAATTATCCACTAACTCATCATTATTTCTTACAACAGTTAAGCCTGTTTTTAATAATAATTCTTTATTAAACTGATGTGTAATTAAAGATTGAGTGAGTAAATTTTTTTCTGTAGGATTATATCCTAACTGAAATTTTTTAATTGTTTCGTCTCTAAAACCTCTTTCTTTTAAATAAGATAAAGCAATTTCTTTTCCTTCATCATTATTCCAAAGTGTATTTTCAAAAAAGTCTTTGGCATAGTTGTTAATGATGTATAAGCTATCTGCTGTTTGTGCTAAAATTTTTTGTTCAGGCGATGTTTCTGTTTCTTCAATTTCAATATTATATCTTGCAGCTAACCATTTCAAAGACTCTACATAACTAAGCTTATCATGATCCATTAAAAATGTAATGGCATTACCACTTTTACCACAACCAAAACATTTGTACAATTCTTTTGAAGGCGAAACTGTAAATGATGGTGTTTTTTCGTTGTGAAATGGACAAAGCCCTAAATAATTACTACCCCTTTTTTTAAGCTTTACATAATCACTAATAATATCAATGATATCAATTCTGCTTTTTATTTGTTCTATGGTTTGTGGTGTAATCATTTTAAAAGTGTACAAATGTAAATTTTGTAAGATAGAGTTTGTAATAAATAAAAAATAGTTTTTTTAATACTGCCCTGTGCTTAACATAACTAAGGTGCAAGCCTCTATGGTTTGAATATTATTTTCCTTAGCCAATTTTTCAAAAGCTTCATTTTCTGTGCCTGGATTAAAAATAATACGTTTAGGTTTTAAAGAAAGTATATAATCGTAATACTCTTTTTGCCTTGTTGGGTTTAAATAAAGTGTTACAGTATCTACATTATCAAATGCTACTTTATTTTTTTGAATGGGTGTGTTATCTATAAAAGAATCTTTACTTCCTAAAGCAATTACAGGATGCCCATGAATAATTAATTGTTTCACTGCACGATTACTGTATCTATCTGTTTTATCAGATGCTCCTAATACCAAAGTTTTCTTTTTCATTTTCTAAAATATGTTTCAGTCTTTAAAATTTAATTCTTTACCATTCAAAAGCACTTTATAATAAATGGCGGCTCCTGCTTTTCTTAGCGTTTCTGCAACAGAGCAATATTTTTCCATAGATAATTGAACAGCCCTGAAGGCTTTCCCTTCTTCTATATTTCCAGTAAGTTCAAAAGTTAAATTTACTTTTTCCCAAAGTGCTAAAACTTTATCTTTTTCACGTTCAGCATCAACCAAAATTTTTATAGTTGCAACCTCCTGTTTTTGTTTTTTTAAAATACTAATTACATCTACAGTGCTACAACCACACAATGCTGCTAAAACAGTTTGCATTGGTCGCATACCATTTCCATTTCCTCCTTGCTCTACAGGAATATCAATTTGCATTGTATTACCTGTTGCATCTGTAATTTTCATTTCATAATCCAATGCAATTCTTTCTGCTGTTAATATTGGCATAACATAATTTTTATAACTCTAAGGTAAGTATAATAATGGTTTACTGTTAAACATACTTTACTGTTAAATCAAATAAAAAGCATTTAGTAAAAAGGTTATTGCGGTATCTTTACTAAAATTAAATTTCATGTTTATTAAACAATTATACACAGGCTGTTTAAGTGAAGCAGCATATTTTATAGCAAGTGAAGGAGAAGCTGTTGTAATAGACCCTTTGAGAGATATTGATGAATATTTACAATTAGCCAAGGAGCATAATGTAAAAATTAAATACATTTTTGAAACACATTTTCATGCAGATTTTGTAAGTGGGCATTTAGACCTTGCAACAAAAACAGGTGCAAAAATTATTTATGGACCCAATACAGAAACAAAACTACCTGTATATATTGCCAAAGATAAAGAAACTTTTTCTGTGGGAAAGATAAGCATACAGGTATTACACACACCTGGACATACTTTAGAAAGTTCTTGTTTTTTATTGAAAGATGAAAACAAAAATGATTATGCAATTTTTACAGGCGACACTTTGTTTGTAGGCGATGTAGGCAGACCTGATTTGGCACAAAAAGGCGAAGAATTAACTATGAATGATTTAGCAGGAATGTTGTACGATAGTCTGCAAACTAAAATAATTCCACTTGATGACAAAGTAATAGTTTATCCTGCACATGGTGCAGGCAGCAGTTGTGGTAAAAATTTAGGTGTAGAAACTTATAGCACTATTGGCGAACAAAAACAAAACAACTATGCTTTACAACCTCAATCCAAAGAAGAATTTATACAAGCTGTAACCGAAGGTTTGCCAATACCACCACAATATTTTCCTGTAAATGCTAAAATAAATAAAGAAGGTTATGAAAGTTTGGATGCCGTATTACAAAAAGGTTTAGAGCCATTAAGCATTGCAGCATTTAAAGAAAAAGCAACCCATGATAATGTAATAATATTAGACACAAGACATGCTTTGGTATTTACAAAAGGTTTTGTACCCAACAGTATTTTTATAGGTTTAGAAGGCAGATATGCAGAATGGGCTGGTAGCCTTTTACCTTTTAATAAAACCATTATTTTAGTACCCGAACAAGGAAAAGAAGAAGAATCAATTATTAGATTATCAAGAGTAGGGTTTGAAAATTTTGGTGGGTATTTGCAAGGAGGTTTTGAAAATTGGCAAAATGCAGGCGAAAAAATAGATATGATAATTGATATAGAAAGTGATGAATTAGCAATGGATATTCCTTTTGATAACAACCTTGTTGTTGTAGATGTAAGAAAAGAAATTGAATATGCCGATGGGCATTTAAAGCAAGCCATCAACATTCCTTTAGCAGAATTAACAGACCCTGCAAGTATGGCTAATTTAGAAGACAATCACAATATTTACATACATTGTGCAGGAGGTTACAGAAGTGTTATTGCAGCATCACTCATGAAACAACAAGGCATACACAATATAAGAAATATTTTAGGTGGCTGGAACGAAATAAAACAACTAACCGATAAGTTTGAAATTGAAAAAAGTGTAGAAATACTGAATTAATACATTATTCTTACTAATTAATATTTTAAAAATGGAACCCGAATTAAAAGAGTATTTAAGAAGATTACTTTTTACTATTTCAATAGTATGCACATGGTTTATTACAAATACTGCTGTTGGTATAAAAATGGGTTATGCTTTTTGGAGCGAAAAATTTACCATGCAAAATGCCTTATTTTACTTATGGCTACTCTTTAGTATTATAATTGCTTTTATTTTAATAAAAAAAATTTGGCAAAAGCCTATACGGTTTAATAATTAATTTTTAAATCATTCCTTTCCATTTTTAAAATTTATAAACGGTAGTTTGTTGTTTATCATTTTTAATTAGCTTTATACACCAAAGCAAATTTTTAAACCATGATAAAAAAACTAAAACTGCTGCTATCAACAATATTTACTATTGCTGTAGTACAATTATATGCTCAAGAAACCTTTCATGTAAATGGAACGCATGACAATCGTTTAGGAGTTTATGCTTTTACCAATGCAACTATTGTACAAAGCACACAATCAACTTTACA
The DNA here is from genome assembly GCA_026931905.1 of Chitinophagales bacterium. GTDB lineage: Bacteria > Bacteroidota > Bacteroidia > Chitinophagales > Chitinophagaceae > UBA1930. Next base: position 28,818 of record JAIXLB010000060.1, on the reverse strand, counting down.
AAATGCAACCCTAATTATTAAGCAAGGAAAAATTATTGGCATTAATGAAGCCATACCTAAAGATGCTGTAATAGTAGATTGTAAAGGAAAATATATTTATCCTTCATTCATTGATTTGTATAGCGAATATGGCTCAACTCCTGCAACCAATTCAGGCTTTAGAGGCTTTAATCAAACACAACAATTTGAAAGTAAAACCAAAGGAGCCTACAACTGGAATCAAGCAATTAAGCCAGAAACAAATGCTTTTTTAAGTTTTCAAAAAAACGAATCCGCAGCCAAAGATTTAAGGTCAATAGGATTTGGTACTGTTCTAACGCATACACATGATGGTATTGCAAGAGGTACAGCTGCATTAGTAACATTGGGAAATAAAAATGAAAACTTTGAATTAATAAAAGAAAAAGCGGGAGTTTTTTATTCTTTTAGCAAAGGCAGTTCTACACAAGATTATCCTGGCTCTTTAATGGGTACAATAGCACTCATTCGTCAAACTTATTTAGATGCACAATGGTACAAAACAAATCCTCCAACAGAAGGTACAAACATTAGCCTTCAGGCATGGAATGAAAATGTAGCACTACCTCAATTTTTTGATATTGGTACAGATAAATACAATGCACTTCGTGCAGATAAAATAGCGAAAGAATTTGGTGTTAGTTATATTTTAAAAGGTAGCAACGATTTGTATCAAAGATTAGATGAGATGAAAGCAACCAACGATGCTTTTATTTTACCATTAAATTTTCCTGCTCCAATGGATGTAGAAGATCCTAACGATGCAAGAGTGGTTGCTCTGTCAGATTTGAAACATTGGGAGTTGGCACCTTATCAACCTGCCATGTTTGAAAAAGCAGGAATAAATTTTGCATTAACAGCAAATGGATTAACATCTGTCAATGATTTTTTAAGCAATCTTAGAAAAGCCATTCACAATGGTTTATCAGAGCAAGCAGCTTTAGAAGCACTAACTAAAAAACCTGCAACTTGGATTAATGCTTATGATATGATAGGAAGTTTAGAAGTAGGAAAACTAGCAAATTTTTTTATAGCTAATGATAATATTTTTAAAGACTCATCTTTTATTTTTCAAAACTGGGTACAAGGCGAAAGATATTTTGTAAAAGAAAATGCTTGGGAAAATTACAATGGAAAATATGTGCTTTCTATTAATACAAAAGGTAAAACAATTTTTTTTGAAGCAACCATAACAGGCAAAGAAGAAAAGCCTGTATTGGCTTTGAAACCTTATAACGATTCTGTTACTATACGACCTACATTAACCATCAATAATCAATTAGTAAAAATAAATTGGTCTGCCCCAACAGATAAAGGAAAACAAAATAATTTAAGTGGCATTATAGGAGCAGATGCATGGGCTGGTAATGGTTATTTAGCCAATGGCGATGTAGTTGTTTGGAAATTAAATGCTAAAGAAGAATTAGTAAATAATTCCAAAACAGAAACGCCTCCTAATACTAAAAAGAGAAATGAAAATGATACAACCAATCTTACAGTAAATGATGTTGTATATCCTTTTAATGGTTATGGTTGGAAAAAAAATGATGCACCAAAGTCTGAAAAAATATTGATAAGAAATGTAACAGTTTGGACTAATGAAAAAGAAGGAAAGTTAGAAAATACCGATGTAATAATTAACAACGGTAAAATACAACGCATTGGAAAAAACCTGCCTGTTACTTTAGATATGGGCTGGAAAATGATTGACGGAACAGGCAAACATTTAACACCAGGAATTATTGACGAACACTCACACATTGCTATTTCTGGTGGTGTAAATGAATGTACACAGGTAGTAACATCTGAAGTACGCATTGGAGATATTGTAAATCCAGAAGACATAAATATTTATAGACAATTAAGTGGCGGCGTTACAAGCTCACAATTATTACATGGAAGTTGCAACCCCATTGGTGGGCAATCGCAATTAATAAAACTTCGTTGGGGAAAAGCTCCAGAAGAAATGAAGTTTGAAGGAGCAGATGCTTTTATAAAATTTGCTTTAGGAGAAAATGTAAAAAGCACTCGTAACAATAGCAATACACGTTTTCCTGATACAAGAATGGGTGTTGAACAAGTGTATATGGATGCTTTTCAACGAGCCGTAGATTATTCAAAAATGCCAAACACCAAAAGAAGAGATTTAGAGTTAGATGCTTTAGTAGAAATTATTAATGGCAAAAGATTTATTACTTGTCATTCTTATGTACAAAGCGAAATAAATATGCTATTAAAAGTTGCAGAGAAATTTAATTTTAAAGTAAACACTTTTACTCACATTTTAGAAGGCTATAAAGTAGCCGATAAATTAAAACAACATGGGGCTTTTGTTTCAACATTTAGTGATTGGTGGGCATATAAATTAGAAGTGCAAGATGCAATAGCCTACAATGCTGCTATTATGCAAAAAACAGGTTTAACAGTGGCTATAAACAGCGATGATGCAGAAATGGCTCGACGTTTAAATCAAGAAGCTGCAAAGAGTATAAAATATGGTAATGTTAATGAAGAAGAAGCGTTGAAAATGGTAACGCTAAACCCAGCAAAAATGTTACACATTGATAAAAAAGTAGGAAGCATAAAAATTGGCAAAGATGCTGATGTTGTTTTATGGAGCGATAATCCTTTAAGCATTTATACAAAAGCATTATACACTATTATAGATGGTGTTGTTTATTTTGATAGAGAAAAAGATGCAATAACAAGACAACAAATTGCCAATGAAAAATCAAGATTAATTCAAAAATTATTAGCAGAAAAAAAGAAACCATTTAATGCAGGAAGAATGCAACCAGCAAGAGCAAGAATAGACGAAATAAATGAATGTGAAGAAGACCACAAACACCAGCACAGTATTTTTGAAAGAGATGATGAGTAGGTAAAATAAATTTTTAAAATTCAAAAACTTTCAAACTATTAAACTTATTATATGAAACACATACTAACAAGCATTTTAAGCATAGTAACACTTTATGTTTTTTCTCAGGAAACTGTTTACCCTGCTAAAGCACAAACAGAAACTATAGCTTTAACCAATGCTACCATACACATTGGAAATGGGAATGTAATTGAAAACGGAATGATTGTTTTCTCAAAAGGAAAAATAATAGAAGTAAGGGGCACAGCACCAATAGCAGATGTGAAAATTATTGACTGTAAAGGAAAACATATTTACCCTGGTTTAATTACACCACATACCGATTTGGGTTTAAACGAAATTAATTCTACAAGAGCCATGCTCGATATAAGAGAATTAGGCGAAAACAATGCCAACATAAGAAGTGTAATAGCCTACAACTCTGACAGTAAAGTTATTGGCACATTAAGAAGTAATGGCATTTTATTAGCCAATATTGTACCTCAAGGAGGCATTATAAGTGGCTCATCATCTGTGATGCAATTAGATGCATGGAATTGGGAAGATGGAATTTATAAAGCAGATGCAGGTATTCATTTTCGTATGCCTAATCTTACGCCAAGAAGATTTTTTGCAGGCTTTGCATTTTCTACAACAACCAATCCTCTCACTGCTGCTTTTGAAAAAATAGAAAAAATTCGTCAATTTTTTAAAGAAGCAAAAGCATATTATGCACTTGAAAAACCCGAACAAACTAATTTAAAATTTGAAGCAGTAAGAGGTTTATTTACAGAAATAACTGCTTATCCAAATACAAATTGGAAGGGCATAAAAAAGGCTTTACGCCCTCAACAAAATTTTTACATTCATGCCGAAACAGTAAAAGAAATTCAAATAGGTGTGGAGCTTGCAAAAGAGTTTGAATTTGTGCCTGTAATTGTAGGAGGTACTGATAGTTGGATGATTGCAAGTTATTTAAAAGACAACAATGTATCTGTAATATTAAATCAAATGCACAGTTTACCAGTTATGCAAGATGATGATATTGACCAACCTTATAAAACGCCTTATTTGTTACAACAAGCAGGTGTGCTTTTTGCTATTGGCGATATAGATGCCAATTCAAAAGGAAGAAATTTATTGTTTAATGCAGGCACTGCTGCTGCTTATGGTTTAAGTAAAGAGCAAGCCTTACAAGCCATTACATCTAATACTGCTAAAATTTTAGGAATTGATAATAGAACAGGTACTTTAGAAAAAGGAAAAGATGCCAATATTGTTGTAAGCGATGGCGATTTATTGGATATAAAATCAAGCAATGTAATAAATGCTTTTATTCAAGGAAGAGCGGTAAGTTTAGACAATAAACAAAAACAACTTTACGAAAGATACAAGTATAAATATGGCATAAAATAAAGAATAAAAAAAATGATGTCATTCTGAGCGAAGCGAAGAATCTGCCTGTGTTCTTTATGTCATGTTGAACGAAGCGAAACATCTGCCCAAACCGTAGTACTGCATTTCAGGAGATCCTTCGCTTCGCTCAGGATGACAAAAAAGTATCACGAAGTCTGCTCTTCCTTTATAATTCTTTTTTCCTTTTTCCACCATCTATACCCTACATAACCAATAATTACATAAGGCGAAATCATTAAATAAACAATAGCACTATTTAAAGCACTGGCAGGTCCCTCTCCTAATTGAGATGCTGTTTTGGCACACAAAGAGCATTGTGCATTTGCTTGTACAATACAAAGCAGTATGGCTATTACAGTAGATATTAAAAACTTCTGCTTCATCGTTCAAAAATTTAAAAGCAAAAGTAACTTCTTTTAAGTATAATTATCATTTTATAATGGTCATCTTTAGCTATTATTAAATTAAGCTACATAATTCATTATTTTAACTTCAATAAACTAAAAGATTTTTAAGCATATAAGTTGCCTTGCTATTATATTTTCTAACAATTCAAATATTGAAAAAGAAGCAGAGCATTTATTTAACGAACTTTAGACAGATGGACAAATTGAAATGCTTATTGCTGATAGTTCATGGAGTTCTTATTTTGGAATGTTCAGCGATAAATTTGGCTTTGAATGGATAGTAAACTTTGATGCGAAATAGAAAAGAAAATAATGAAAACAACTTTACTGCCAACAAATAATTGGCAGTAAAGTTGACGAAATGCTACTCATTAGTTTTATACGAATTCGTTTGCTGTAAATTCTTTGGCAATTTGCCGATTGAATCTATTTTTTTGTAACTAATTTATTCTTTGGTTTTTAGTTTAGAAATTTTATCTTTTTCATAAACCATTACATATTGTCCATCTTCATAAATATCAGAATCTGAATCTTTTCTTGCATCGTAGGTAGTGTATTTACCATTAGATAAATCTATAACTACCAAATCATTTTTTTCTGTTGTATAAAATGCCATACCATTGTTTACGGTTGTTAAATCTCCTTTCTTGGTTTTTACTGTCCAATTTCGCTTACCATTACTACTTGTAAAACTTGTTAATCCTTTTGTACAAACTACAACAGCATTTTCGCCCAATTTAAAAATTTGTTCTGTTTCTTTTATGCCTTCATCTTTTACACTAACAGAATATTTTTCAGTTCCTGCATCGGGGTTTAAATTGTATAATTCTTTACCACTTGCAACAATAAGTTCATTGTTATCATTAATAAAAGCATTGGTTACACCTTTTGAAAATCTTTCGCTACGCCAAATTAATTCTCCATTTGAGGCATCGAATGCTTCTATACCAAATGGGCTAAATTCTTTATAAAATTTTACTTTTTTATAAGTTGAAACAGAAAAGCTTGACATTCCTCCATATCCTCCATAATTTGATTTTTGCTCAACAATTCCTTGTACTTGAGCCCAGCCTCCAATTTGTATAATGAGTTTATTGCCTACTTTATACATATTGGGTGCAATGGTTAATTTTTTTAATTCTTTACTTTTCCAAATTAGTTGCCCTGTATGTAAATTGTATTTACTGATGTATTGATTGCTTTTGTTTTGCATATCAAAAACATAAATATCATCGCCATCTATTAAAGGTTCTGCAATAGCACCATATACTGCACTTTTAATTAATTTTGAACCAGAATAGCCACTTGGTATGCCTCTTCTTGACTCTTTCATTACATCTTCAGAATGTGTAACACCCCAAAGCAAACTTCCTGTATTGTAATCGTACATTTGTAAGCCCTGCATGATAAGCATGAGTTTATTTTCATCTATTATTCTAAGTTTTGCCAATACTTTTCTTGTAGCAATTTCTTTTTCCACAACACCTTTAATATCTGTTTGCCAAATAATATCTCCATTTTTTACACTAAATTTTGTTAGTTGCGATTTGAATGCTCCAAAACTTGCAAACAACTTTCCAATGCCACCTAAAGCTCCTTCACCTGCTGCAGCAGGGTTATAATTTAATGCTGTAATAGTATTATCGGCTTTGTTGAATACATATTTTGCTAATGCACCTCTAAAGCCTTGTGTTTCCCAAATTTCCTCTCCTGTACGAGCTTTAATCATACAAAATGCTTTTTTATAAGCTACTGCAAACATGTCTAATTCGGGTACATAAGCTATTGAACTGCCTGTTATGCCTTCATATTTATCTGATGACCACAATAGTTTTCCATCTTCCATATCTATTACAGCCATTTGATCTCTACCAGATTTTCTATCAAACAAGAAAATACATTTTGCATCCCACATGGGTATTCTTTCATCTACTTTTTTCATAATTCCACCGCACAAAGTTTTAAAGTCATTCGACCATTTTACTTTGCCTGTATTAGCATCTATAACGCTTATCATTTTTTCACTACTGCTTATAATGGTATTAGAGTTTTCATCTAATTCATTTAATTCTGTTTTGTGATCAAGCTTTGTTGTCCAAACATTTTTCATTTCGTCTTGGGCAAAAGCCTTGCTGCAAAAAATAATTGCAATAAGAGGTAAGATAATTTTTTTCATTTTTTGATTTGTTTTAGAGTTGAAAGGTGTATCTGAATTTTAATTTTTTTTCTTTTGGTAAACCAATATCAAATAGTTGTTTTCTTATTAAATCTTTAAGGGTGTTTTGCATGGGTATATTTGTTTTTTCATCGCTTTCGCAAAACACAGTTGATACTGCTCCTTTAGGTCCTATTAAAGTAATATCCATAATATATGTACCTGTAATTGAATATTTTTTTATGTCTTTAGCAAGTTTTGAATTAGCATCTGCTAAGGTTGCATCTAATAAGGAATCTACAGTAACAGCCAATTCTTCATCTGTTGCCATTGCAGCTTTTTTAAAATATTTTTTAAGAATAGTATAATCCCATTCAAATAATTGCTTCTCATAATACACATAAGCCAAAGAACTATTAGAAGCCAAAGCAACAGGTGTATATAATGTAGAAAGTTTAAACATTTTATACCGAGTTTCAAATGCCGAAAATTCTTCTTTATTTTCTTCGCCTTGTATTCTTATTTGTTTTAATAAACCTATATTACCACCAGCAACAAGGCTGCTTGTTTTTCCAGTAGAAAAATTTGTTTTACAATAATTCCCTTTTACACCAAATGATTTATCAATTTCACCTGTTGCTAAATTTACTCTTTGATATATATAAGGATTGGGTGTTGTGCTATTTTCTTCTCCTGCTAATTGCATTTGTAAGTAAACCATTTTTTCATCTGGACTAAACTGAGCATTTGTTACCACATCTATTTCATCGTTACTAATAGCAATGGGTTTTTCTAAATTTGCTGTTTCATAAATAACTAAAATCTTTTTTGCTCTATACGCATTTTTAAGTTCTGTTTTTCTTCTTACGATGGATGGTGCATTTTTAAAAGCATCTTTATCGGCATCCCAGCTTTCTACAATATATTTTCCTGATGGACTTATAGCTGCATATTCGTTGTCTTCTACCTCTTTAGATTTTATTAATTTTCCATCGGGTAAAGAGTAAAATTTAAAACCATCTTTATCGCTAACAAATAAAGAATTGCCTGAAATGCTTATTGCATATACGTTTGATAAGGATAATAATTCTTTGCCACTTGCTGCATCTAATATACTGGCATCATCTGTTTTTTGCCATGCTTTATTGTATTTTGAAAATAATACAGATTTTACTTTTGCTGTAGTGCTTACCATTCCTCTAAGTAAAATATATTTTCCATCACTACTAAATGTGCAAATTGCACCAGATGATAAGCCACTTATTGAAATGTTTTTCCAGATTTGATTAATTTTTCCTTTTACAGAAACATCATATAAATAAGCTCTGCCACCCACGCCAGACATTACTAATGTTTTATTATCTGGGCTAAGAGATACATCTGTTATAATGCTTGTAATTCCTTCTGGTTCTAAATCTATTAAGCCTGCACCATGTTGCTTCTGTGCTTGAATTTGAAGAAAAAATAAGAGTAAAAGGAATAGGGTTGAAATTCGCTTCATACTTTTAAAATTAGTTTTGTAAAACTAAGTTCAACGCTTATTCAACATATACCCATTACAGGGTATTTTATTTTTTATAGCAGAAAAATATTTTGTTCTTTTAGCTGTTCCTTTTCTGTATAAGACCAAACGCTTGATTGTACTTCGCCAATATGTTTTTTTCTTAACAAAAACATGCACAATCTTGATTGACCAATTCCTCCTCCAATACATTCTGGTAAATAACCACTAATAAGCATGCTGTGAAAAAGTAACGTTTTTTTGTGTTCACAATTTCTTATTGTAAGTTGATTTTCTAAGGCATGTTTATCAACTCTTATTCCCATAGAAGATATTTCTATTGCTGCATTTAATTCATTATTCCAAAATAAAATATCTCCATTTAATCCGTAAAATCCTTCTTCATTTTTTGTACTCCAATCATCGTAATCAGGGGCTCTTCCATCGTGTGGCTCTCCATTTGATAAAGCTCCTCCAATACCAATTATAAAAACGGCACCATATTTTTTTGCAATGGCATTTTCACGTTCTTTGGGGGTTTTATTTGGATATAATTGCATTAATTCTTCTGCATGTATAAACTGAATTTTATTGGGTAAAATTGGTTTTAGTAAGGGGTAATGCTTGTATAGATTTTCTTCTGTAAGTTTAATGGCGTTATAAATATTTTCAACTGTTTGTTTTAAAGTAAAAATATTTCTATCGCTGTAATTTATTTTCTTTTCCCAATCCCATTGATCTACATAAACAGAGTGAATGGGAGTGTAATCTTCATCTGGTCTTAATGCTTTCATATCTGTAACAATGCCTTTACCTACTTCTATATCTAATTCTTTTAATCGTACTCTTTTCCACTTGGCTAAAGAGTTTACTACTACTGCTTTTTTATCATCTAAAAACTTTACTGGAAAATTTACAGTTCTTTCTATCCCATTCAAATCATCATTGATACCTGTGCCATCTAATACAATTAGTGGAGATGAAATTTTTACAAGGTTTAAGTTTTGAGAAAGGTTCTTTGTAAATGTGTCTTTTATTAAAGTTATGGCTACCTCTCGTTGTAGTATTTCGTTCATAAAAATAAAATGTATGCTTAAAATTTTTGTGGGTTTATTGTAAGCACTTTTTTAGTTTAAAAAAGGAAACGTATTGCTACATTTCCTTGTATTTATTTTAAGCTGTATTAACTATTTATAATGTTCGTTTTATTTCTTCTTCTTCGTAAGCAACAACTGTATCGCCAGCCTGCATATCTGTAAATCCTTTTATAGTTAAACCACACTCATAGTTATTGTTTACTTCTTTTACATCTTCTTTAAAACGTTTCAAACTTCCTAACTCGGCATAAGCTCCTTCTTGTCTTGGATATACTAAAATACCATCTCTAAATACTTTAATTTTATGCTCTCTTTTAATTTTTCCTTCTGTAACATAACAACCAGCTACCGTAGCTTTATCAAACTTAAATACTTCTCTAATTTCTACAGTTGCAACTTCTTTTTCTTCAACTTTAGGTTCAAGCATACCTTCCATAGCACTCTTAACTTCTTCAATAGCGTTATAGATAATTGAGTACTGCTTAATTTGTACACCTTCGGTAAGAGCTAATTTACTTGCTTGTGCAGATGGACGAACATTGAAACCAATTAACACTGCATCTGATGCAGTTGCTAAAAGCACATCGCTTTCAGAGATTTGTCCTACTGCTTTCAACACTACATTTACTGCAACTTCGGAGGTAGAAAGTTTTTGTAAACTATCACTTAATGCTTCTACAGAACCATCAACATCGCCTTTGATAATGATGTTTAATTCTTTAAAGCTTCCTAAAGCTAAGCGTCTGCCTATTTCATCTAAAGTAATATGTTTTCTTGCTCTCAATCCTTGTTCACGAATAATTTGAGAACGTTTTGTAGCAATATCTTTGGCATGGCTTTCATCTTCATATACTTTAAATTTTTCGCCTGCCTGTGGTGCCCCATTTAAACCTAAAATAACAACAGGAGTAGATGGTGGTGCTTGTGTAACACGGTTATTACGTTCATTAAACATGGCTTTTATTCTACCATAGTATTGACCAGATAAAACAATATCGCCTTGGTTTAATGTTCCATTTTGAACTAAAATGGTTGCTACATAACCACGCCCTTTATCTAACGATGCTTCTATAATTGTTCCAGAAGCTTCTTTATTTGGGTTGGCTTTTAATTCAAGTAGTTCTGCCTCTAATAATATTTTTTCTAATAGTTCATCTACATGTAAGCCTTGTTTTGCACTTAACTCCTGACTTTGATATTTACCTCCCCAACTTTCTACTAACAAATTCATTTGAGAAAGTTGTTCGTAAATTTTTTGAGGATTTGCTCCGTCTTTATCTATTTTATTAATAGCAAATATCATTGGTACATTAGCTGCTTGAGCATGGCTTATTGCTTCTTTTGTTTGAGGCATAACAGCATCATCTGCTGCAATTACAATTACTGCAATATCGGTAACTTTTGCACCTCTTGCACGCATAGCTGTAAATGCTTCGTGACCAGGTGTGTCTAAGAAAGTAATATTTTTTCCGTTAGCTAATGTTACTTCGTAAGCTCCAATATGTTGTGTAATACCTCCTGCTTCACCTGCAACAACGCTTGCATTTCTTATATAATCTAATAAAGAAGTTTTACCATGATCTACGTGCCCCATAATAGTTACAATTGGAGATCGTGACAATAAATCTTTTGGTTCGTCTATATCATCTTCTTCCTCTTCTTCTGCATCATCTAAACTTGTAAATGAAACGTCGAAACCAAATTCGCCTGCTACTAATTCTATAACTTCGGCATCTAAACGTTGGTTGATAGATACCATAAGCCCCAAGCCCATACACTTACTAATAACATCTGTAAAGCTTACATCCATTAGGTTTGCTAACTCACTTACTGTAACAAACTCTGTTACTTGTAATTTGTTATCTTGTACTGCTGCATTTTCTGCAGCTGCATCTGCTGCTTCTTGTCGTTTTTCTCTTCTGTATTTAGCTTTTAAGCTTTTATTTCTTCCTGTATTTCCTGCTAATTTGGCTTGTGTTTCTTTTATTTTATCTTGTATATCTTTTGCATCAATTTCTTTGTCTGCTACACGACGATTATCATGTTTGCCTCTGTTCCCACCTTGATTTTTTCCTCCTCCTGGTTTGTGATGCCCAGCACCTCCCCCTTGATGAGGCTTTCCACCAAATCTATTTTGCTGTTGGGTTCCTTTGTTTGCACCTCCATTTGCTCCTCCTTCTTTTCTAAAATCTACATGTTGAATGTTTCCTTTTCCTTTTTTATCAACTACAATGCGTTTACGTTTTCTATGTTCTTCTTTTGAGGTAGGTTTTGGTCTTGTATCGCTATCTACAGGTAAGGTAATTTTTCCTATAATTTTTGGACCTGAAATTTTTTCTACTTCAATGTTTTCTACTATTGCAGGTGTAATGGGTGTATTTTCTATGCTTGGCTTAGGAATCTCTGTTATTTCTTTAGGTTCTTCTTTCTTCTTTTCTTCTATTTTCTTAGGTTTTTCTTTTTTTACTTCTGTTACATCTTTAGGTTCTTCTTTCTTTTTTGCAGTTTTTTTAGGTCTGGTAGATGAATCTATTGCAGATAAATCTATTTTATCCAAAATTTTTGGTGCTGCAATTTCTGGTATTTCTGTATTTACAATTGTTTTTTCTGGAATAGGTGTTTCTTCTATTTTCTCAACTGGTACAACAACTGTTTCTTTTATTTCTGATACGGTTTTTTCTTCTTGCTTTGTATCATTTTCATTTTTTCTATCTTCTTTTCTAATTACAATTTCATCTTCTTTCTTTTTTCTTATATCGGCTATTACAGGTTTGGGTATTTCTACTTGGTCGGCTTTTGTTTTTGCAACTTTATCGCTTTGAAACTCTGCTTGTAAGGCATAATACATACCTTCTGAAAGCTTTGCTGTTGGCTTCAGTTCGTCTTTATTATATCCTTTTTTGACTAAAAAATCTATTAAGGTTTCTTGACCTATATTAAATTCTTTAGCAGCTGCTAACAATCTTGGTAATTTCAGTTCTGACATTCAATTATATTTATTCTATAATTTCTTTTTTGAAATTATTATTTATTAAAAACAAAACTCAAAAATAGTTTCTTGGTTTTGTTTGTGTTATGCATTTTCATCATCATCTTCTTCAAATTCGGCTTCTAATATTTTTCTTACATCTTCTATAGTTTCTTTTTCCAAATCTGTTCTTCTTTCTAATTCTTCATTTGATAATTTGAGTACGCTTTTGGCTGTATCGCAACCTATGAGTTTTAGTGCATCTATAATCCATTGTTCAATTTCATCGTTAAATTCATCAAGGTCTATATCATCATCTTCTTCAACATCTTCAGTATCTTCATTATACACTTCTATATGATAGCCCGTTAATTCTATTGCTAATTTTATGTTTATTCCTCTTCTTCCTATTGCTAATGAAATTTGATCTTGCTTTAAAAATACATCTGCTTCTTTGCCATCATTATCCAAATTCATGTAACTAATTTTTGCTGGTGTTAAAGACCTTTGAATTAAGAGTTGAATATTTGATGTGTAATTAATTACATCTATATTTTCATTTTTTAATTCTCTTACAATACCATGAATTCTGCTTCCTTTCATACCCACACAAGCACCAACAGGGTCTATTCTATCATCATAACTTTCTACTGCAACTTTTGCTCTTTCGCCTGGCTCACGAACAATTTTTTTAATGGTAATTAATCCATCAAAAATTTCTGGAACTTCTATTTCAAGGAGCTTTGCCAAAAACTTATTGCTTGTTCTTGATAAAACAATAACTGGCGAATTGTTTTTCATTTCTACTCTTTCAACAACAGCTCTAATATTTTCGCCTTTTTTGAAAAAGTCTTGTGGTATTTGTTCTGATTTAGGTAAAATTAACTCGTTTCCATCTTCATCTAACAGTAATACTTCTTTTTTCCATACTTGATATACTTCTGCACTTACAATTTCTCCTATTCTATCGGCATATTTTTTAAGTAATACATTTTTCTTTAAATCATTAATACGACCTCCAAGTGTTTGTTTGGCTGCTAAAATGGCTCTTCTGCCAAAATCACTCATTGTCATTTCTTCCATTAATTCTTCGCCTATTTCATAATCTGGTTCTTTTGTTATTGCATAACTATAAGGAACTTCTGATAAAGGATCTATAACCTCATCATCATCTACAATATTTCTTCTTCTAAAAATTTCCAAATCTCCTTGTTCTGCATTTACAATTACATCGAAGTTTGCATCTGAAGTAAATTTTTTGCGTAGCAATGTTTTAAATACATCTTCTACCACTTTCATAAGGGTTGGTCTATCTAAGTTTTCTGCATCTTTAAAATCCTGAAATGCATCAATTAAATTAATACTTGCCATAAGATTTTCAATTTATAACGAAGCAATATTTTTTGCTTCCTTTTTCTTAAAATTTAATTTGAATTGTTGTTGATTTTATGTTATTAAATGGAATAGTTAATTGCTCGGTAATTGCCTTCTTTCCCTTTCCTGTTGTATATTCCAGCAAAATTTCATCTTTGGTAACACTCATTAATTTGCCTTCTTTTTTTGTTTCATCAATAAAAATAACTTCTACAAAACGTCCAATATTTTTCAAATACTGTCTCTGCAATTTCAAAGGTTCACCAACGCCTGGGCTCGAAATTTCTAAACTAAAATCGCCTTCAGGGTATAATTCTTTTTCCTCTATTAACTTGTACAATTTTCTATTAAAATAAATACACTTATCTATTGTTATTCCTTCATCTCCATCTATAAATACTTTTATGTTATTAGTTGGCTTAATGCGTAACTGAACTAAAAAATAAGTTGGGTTATCTTTTAATAACGAATTTATAAGTTGTTCTATTTGTTGTAAATGTGTGTTTGCTAACATATTTATAATAAAGAAAGGAACGATAATCGCTCCTTTCAATTGTTTCATTTCCGTTGCAAATGTAGGGTAATTAATTATTATGTTCCAAAATATTACAAGTTTTGTTGTATTTATTGTTTTCTTAAAATTTAGAGTGAGTTGTTGCTGGTGTTTAGCACTTTAAGATAAATTTTTACATTTGCAAAGTTTATAAATAATATTTCTTATGAAGAGAAGAATAATAGCATCGATTTTTGGGATAGGTTTTACCAGCCTTTTTCTTTTTATTTCAAATAATTTAATTGCTCAAAGCAATTCTAAAACCCCTGAGTTGGATAAAAGCCCAATGGATATGAGTTATTTGCCTAAAGATTACCCATTGTTGAAAATGAATGGAAAGAGTAAAGATTTGCCAATAGCAAGAGTTATTTACAGTCGTCCACAAAAAAACAATCGTGAAATTTTTGGTGGAATAATTCCTTATAATGAAATATGGCGTTTAGGAGCTAACGAATCTACAGAAATTGAATTTTTTAAAGGCGTAAAAATAGATGGCAAAGCTATTTCTAAAGGGCGTTATACTTTATTGTGTATTCCTCAACAAAACAAATGGGCATTGATTTTAAATAAAGATAATTTTTCGTGGGGTAGTTTTAATTATGACGCCAAGAAAGATGTAGTAAGAATTGATTGCACTGTAGAAAAAACTACTGAAACAATAGAAGCTTTAAGTATTTATTTTGAGCAAACCACTATTGGTGCAAATTTGATTATTGCTTGGGAAAATAACAAAGCCATTTTACCTATTACTTGGTAGTTGTTTAGTTATAAAATTAGCTAAAACATTTAACCTTTGTTTGAGGTTTATTTATAGGTATCTATGCAAAAATGCAATAGCTTCGTAACATTATGTTTACAACCAAAAATCTTTCGCCCAAACAATTATCTGCATTTACTGCACTCATTGTATCTATTCCAGCCAGTCTTATTTTTTTAATCGTAGAAAAAGATTTTTTAATAGGCATTATTGCTTTTATAATAATGTTTATTGGTAGTTATTTCCTAATTAGCTTTGTATTAGAATGGTTTATTTACAGAAAAATAAAACTGATTTATAAATTTATTTATCAAACCAAAGCAAGTAAAAAAGAAGAAACTTATTACAAATATATTTTACCTAAAAAAGGTATTGATGATGTAAAAGAAGATGTAGAAAAATGGGCAGCACAACGCAGTAAAGAAATTGAACTTTTAAGAAAAAACGAATCCTTTAGAAAAGAGTTTTTACAAAATTTATCTCACGAATTTAAAACTCCCATTTTTGCTATTCAAGGGTATATAGATACTCTTTTAAATGGCGAATTAAATAACAATGAGGTTAATAAAAAATTTTTACAAAAAGCTGCTGCCAATGTAGAAAGAATGATAAACCTTGTAAATGATTTAGATGAAATTTCTAAATTGGAAAGTGATGAACAACCATTAAATAAAACACATTTTGTAATTCAAGATTTAATTAAAGAGGTTTTCGAGTCGCTCTACATTAAAACAGAAGAATTTAAAATAAAAACTGTTATAAAAAAAGGATGCGAACAGCCCATAACTGTATATGCAGATAAAGAAAAAATAAGACAGGTAATTATAAATATAGTTTTAAATGCCACTAATTATGGTAAAGAAAATGGCACCATTACAGCAAGTATTTACAATACTGATGATACCAATGTTTTAATAGAATTTAGTGATGATGGAAAAGGAATAGCAGAAGAACATTTAGACAGAATTTTTGAAAGATTTTACAGAACAGATAAAGGAAGAAGCAGAAATAAAGGAGGTGCTGGTTTGGGCTTAGCCATTTGCAAACATATTATAGAAGCACATCAACAAACCATTCATGTACGCAGTAAATTAGATGTAGGAACCACTATAGGTTTTACATTAAATAATACAGAAAAAAATTAGCACAAACAATAAAAGTTTTTATACTATTGAATAATAAAAAGCGATGCAACAAGTTGCATCGCTTTTTATTAAAATACTTTACCGTACTGCATTACAATGGGTTTTACTCACTGTTTTTATCACATTGTTATTTCTTTTGTTTTTCCTTAAATTTGGCAATAAAGTTTTTGCTAAAATCGCTTAATATTAATTTGCCACTTATGGCTGCACGTTCTTTTAATAATTCGTCCCAGTGCTCTGTACCTTGCCAAAAAATTTTCTTTAATTCTTTTACAGCATCTGGGCTTGCTTTTGATAAACTTGTAGAAAGTCTTGCAATGCTATCATCCATTCCTGCAACATCGTTATGCAGTTCGGCAAATAAACCTTTTCTTCTTGCCCAATCTGCAGGACGCCATAAACTGGCATCAATAGCTAATTGAGAAAATGCACTAAGCCCTAATTTTCTTTCAACAGCAGGACCTACAACAAAAGGACCAATACCAACAGCTAACTCACTTAATTTTACTTCTGCTCCTTCGCAAGCAATGGCATAATCTGCAGCTGCTGCAAGACCAACACCTCCACCAACACATTTACCTTGCACTCTTGCAATAATTAATTGTGGAGCTTTTCGCATAGCATTGATAACATTTGCAAAGCCACTAAAAAATTTCAATCCTTCTGCTTCAGTTTTTATAGCAGCCAATTCATCAAAACTGGCACCACTACAAAAAACTTTACTACCTGTGCTTTGCAATACAATTACTTTAGTGCTTTCATCAATGCCTGCTGCATGAATATCTTTTGCTAATTCGTCTAAAATTTTTCCTGGCAAAGAGTTGCTTTGAGGATGATGAAATTCAATGGTAACAATACCATGCTCACGTTCTACCTTTACATATCCTTCTTTAAATTGTTCTATCATAAGTATATTTTTTTTGCTGTAATTATTTAAACAATATTAAAAATTTTCTTTTGATTTAGTTTTTGAGTTTACTAATGTAGGGCTTTATTTTTTTTGAGAATGTTAAGAATAAAAAAACATATAAAAATAGTTTACCTAAAATTCTTACTTTTGAGGTATAGAGAAATGTAATGTAACAGGCTTTGTAGAAAAATAAGTGTAAATACAATTTTTTTAAAATGATTATACAATATAAATATTTTACAACAAATACCTATTTTGCTTTTAGCATTAAACGTATTTTTGTGTAACTATTTTGTATAACACTACACTTAATTAATCACCTTACTTTCTCTCATTTTTTTTAAAATTATTTAATTTTTCTATACAATGGGATGTAGTGGATGTAGTACAAGCAATGAGGGATGTAATCATAGATTTAATGTTTACGATTGGCTTTCTAATATACCAATAGCAGATGCTGAAAGCAGTTGTAAAGTAATAGAAGTGAGCTTTAAACAAGGCAGCAGAAAAGAATTTTATCGCAACGAAACTTCTCAATATTTTGAGCAAGGAGATTATGTTACTTTAGAAGGTGTTAATGGATTTGATGTAGGAAGAGTTTCTTTAAGTGGAGAGTTAGTAAGATTACAGTTGAAGAAAAAAGGAGTAAAAGAGAATAACCCAGAGATGAAAAAAGTACTTCGTAAAAGTACAGAAAGAGATATTGAAACTTATAAGATAAATAAAGACAGGGAGCCTTTTGTTCAAGCAAAAAGCAGGGAATTGGCTATTCATTATAAATTACAAATGAAAATTAGTGAAGTAGAAATACAAGCTGATGGCAAAAAGGCAACCTTTTTTTATACTGCAGATGATAGAGTAGATTTTAGAGAATTGATAAAACAATATGCTTCTGAATTTAAGTTAAAAGTAGAAATGCGTCAAATAGGAATTAGACAAGAGGCTGCAAAGGTTGGAGGCATTGGTAGTTGTGGAAGAGAACTTTGTTGCAGCACTTGGATGCATGAATTTAAAAGTGTTAGTACGGCTGCTGCACGTTATCAAAATTTAAGTATTAACCAAACAAAGCTGAGTGGGCAATGTGGTAGATTAAAATGTTGTTTGAATTTTGAATTAGACACTTATTTAGATGCACTGCAACACTTTCCTGAAAATGCTGAAACACTTGAAATTACTAAGGGAAGAGCCTTTTTAATTAAGAAAGATATTTTTAAAAACCTGATGTGGTATATGCCAGAAGGCAGTAATAAACACTACCCATTAACCATAGATAGAGTAAAAGAAA
This sequence comes from Chitinophagales bacterium, assembly GCA_026931905.1. Lineage (GTDB taxonomy): Bacteria > Bacteroidota > Bacteroidia > Chitinophagales > Chitinophagaceae > UBA1930. The sequence goes on along the minus strand of JAIXLB010000060.1, from coordinate 10,372 downwards.
TAAAACGCTTGAATGAAAAAGGCATAAAACCTGAAAGTTTAGAAGCCATTGAAATTGTTAGCTCCAAACCCAAAGAAATTGAGCCACAATGGGTAGATGTTGTTGGTCAAATTAGTTTAAAAAGTTTGGATAAAGCTGAACATCGTAAAAGAAATCAACAAAGGAATAATAATCAGCAGCAACAAAATAAGCCTACAAATGATGCTCATGAAAATGCTGGTAAAAATAGAAAACATCACCCACCCTCTTCTTACAGAGGAAATAATAACCAAAGAAACAAAAATTAATAAATTTTAATGGATAATTTCGTCCTTTAAAACTTACAGTAAAACCCGATGCAACTGTTGCTACAAGAAGGTTCTACCCTCATAATATTTATCTACTAATTGCAATAGTTTTTGTTGGTTTAAATGTGTAGCAATAGCTCCATTTACTTGTAATATTTCTGCACTAAGTGTATGAGATATTTTTAAACAATCTTCATCATCTTTTCCTAAATATTTTCCCATCAACCAACCACTTAAACTTCCATCGCCTGCACCTGTTACATCTTTTATTTCAGAGTCATCTACAGGTGGGGCATCCAAAGAATAAGTATTTTCTTGTGTAAATAACATAGAGCCTCTTTTGCCCCTATGAAGCCATACTTTTTCTACTCCTCTTTCTAATAATTCCTTTGCATTTTCTTCAAAGGTTGTACCACCAAAACTACACATAGCAGGCAATTCATCTTCATTAGGTGTAATCATGTGAATACCTTTTAAATTCATTTTTGCAAACTTTTGTGCAGGTGGAACAGAAACAGGTTCTATAATAAATGGAATATTATTTCTATGACAAAAAAGAGCCAACCATGCAACAGAATCTGGATGAATATTGGCATCTGCAATTATGCAAAAAGCAGTTGATAATAACGCTTCGTTGTTTTGCAAATGTTGTGGCGTTATTGCATCTAAAGAAGTATTGGTAAGAAATGCAGTAAACAACGAACGGTCGTTGTTTAAAATTCCTGTGTATTTGCCTGTTAATGCTTGATTGGTAATGGCTGCATCTAATTTAATATTTACATAACTACAAATGGTTTTAAGCCAATCGCCTTCTCCATCATTTCCAAAAACACTAATTAATTGCACTGGTACATTTAACAATGCTAATTGATGTGCAATATTTCTTGCAACACCACCAGCACTGCGATGTACTTGAGCATCATTGGTAGTAGCTAACAAAATGGGTTTTGAAGTGCTATACAATTCATCTACCAATGCAGCACCAATACATATTACAGGTTTTTCCACTTGTGTTGTATTTATTTTTATAGTAAATATTTCGTGGAGGCAAATGTAATATTTTGCTTTGTCCAAAAAGAATAAACTCTTGTAAAAAATTTATTTATTAGTTATGTTGCTTAAATTGCACAACTATCTTTTTTAAAATACAATTATTGTAAATTTTTTATCCTTCAAATGAATACAAAACCAAAAATTAGTTACATAAATCAGTTGGCAATTTTATTAGGATTGATAGGTATGAGTTTTATTTTGGCATCCTTAGTTGCAGCAGGAGTTTGGGTTATTGCTACTGGCAATAGTTTTTTAAGTATGCAAAAAGATATGCTAAACCCTGCTTATGCCAATGCAATGCGTTGGACACAATTAGTTGCAGCTACTGTTATGTTTTTTGTGCCTGCTGTTATTTATGCAAGAATTGTAAATCATCAACCTTTTAAACAACTTGGTTTTACTTCAGTATTAAGCGGAAGGCAATTTTTTCTTGTATTATGTATTGCACTTGCTGCATTAGGGTTAAGTGGAAGTTTGGGCACATTAAACGAAATGATTCCAATATCTAAAGAATGGGCTACAAAATTTAAAGCTGCAGAAGAAGCCTATAACCAACAGGTAAAAATTATTGCCAAAATGAATTCATGGAAAGAATATATTTTTGCTTTGGTGGTAATAGCCCTTGCTCCTGCTGTATTTGAAGAGGTTTTATTTAGAGGTGCTATTCAAAGATTGTTGCAACATTGGTTTAAAAATAGGTGGGTGGCAATTATTGTTACATCTATCATTTTTAGTGCAGTACATTTTAGTTATTATGGCTTTTTGGCAAGGTTTGCATTAGGTATTTTATTGGGTTTAATTTTTTATTATAGCAGAAATATTTGGCTAAACATTTTTGCTCATTTTATTAATAATGCTTTGGCTGTTTCTGTGTTGTATTCTTTAAGTTTAAGAGGCGAAAATCCTGATAAAGCATTAGAAGAAAACTTCCCACTGATTTATGGTTTAGTGGCATTGATATTAATAGTTTTATTGTTTATTCAGTTTAAAAAAGAATGTAACAATATTGGTACAAATAATATTCCTGACGGTTCCCCAGAAACAATACAAAATAATAATCCTTTTGAATAATGAATAATTGGTTTTTAATTTATAGTACAAGAGATAGCGTACAAGCAACTATTTTAAAAGGCATGTTGGAAGAAAACGAGATACCTGTACAAATTTTAAATAAGTTGGATAGCAGTTATTTGGCTTTTGGATATATAGAATTGTACGTTCCAATTCATTTAAAAGAAACAGCCCTATTGCTTATACAAAAAGGGCTGCTTAATTAGTTGATTAGTTGATATCCCTATTTTTCTTACACATCTAATTTTGCATACTTGGCATTTGCTTCAATAAATTCACGTCTTGGTGCAACATCGTCTCCCATAAGCATACTAAAAACTCTATCAGCTTCTGCAGCACTTTCAATGGTTACTCTTTTTAAAACTCTTCTACTGGGGTCCATTGTAGTTTCCCATAATTGGTCGGCATTCATTTCACCTAAACCTTTATAACGTTGTATGGTAACACTATCTTCTTTTCCTGCTCCTAGTTTTTCTACCAATTGTTTTCTTTGTTCTTCGTTATAAGCATACTCTGCTTCTTTTCCTTTCTTTACCAAGTATAAAGGTGGTTGGGCTAAATAAACATAGCCTTGCTCAACCATTTCTTTCATGTATCGGAAAATGAAAGTTAGAATTAAAGTTGCAATATGACTTCCATCAACATCAGCATCTGTCATAATAATTAATTTATGATAACGCAGCTTGGTAAGGTTTAATGCTTTTGGGTCTTCAGGAGTGCCAACAGTTACCCCTAAAGCTGTGTACATATTTCTTATTTCTTCGTTTTCATAAATTTTATGTTCCATTGCTTTTTCTACATTCAAAATTTTACCACGCAATGGAAGTATAGCTTGATAACTTCTGTCTCTTCCTTGCTTTGCAGTTCCTCCTGCACTATCTCCTTCTACTAAATATAACTCACATTTTGCTGCATCTCTTTCACTACAATCTGCTAATTTTCCAGGTAAGCCACCACCACTCATTACATTTTTGCGTTGTACTAATTCTCTTGCTTTTTTAGCAGCAACTCTTGCTTGAGCTGCTAAAATTACTTTGCTGATAACGTTTTTAGCTTCTTTTGGATTTTCTTCTAAATAGGCTTGTAATGCTTTTGATACTGAGGTTTGTACTATACCACTTACGTCGCTATTGCCTAATTTGGTTTTTGTTTGTCCTTCAAATTGTGGCTCAGGAACTTTTACAGAAATAATAGCACTTAAGCCTTCTCTAAAATCATCTCCCTCTACTTCTACTTTTGCTTTTTCAAATAATCCTTCTTTATCTCCATAGCTTTTAAATACACGAGTTAATGCTGTTCTAAATCCACTTACATGTGTACCTCCTTCAATAGTGTTGATGTTATTTACATAGCTAAAAATATGTTCTTTAAAATCATCGTTGTACGTCATAGCAACTTCTACTGCTACATTGCTTGGAGCATCATACCCTTCAAAATATAATGTTTTAGCAATTAAAGGGCTTCTGTTGCTGGCTTTATCCAACATTTCTACAAACTCAACAATACCGCCTTCGCTATAAAATGTTTTTGAAAAAGTTGAGCCATCTTCTTGAACATCTCTTAAATCATTTAAAGTAATGGAAACTTTTCTGTTTAAATAAGCCAACTCTCTTAATCTTCCTATAAGAATATCTTTATTATACTCTGTTACTTGAAAAATAGTAGCATCGGGCCAAAAATGAACTTTTGTTCCTGTTTTATCGCTAATACCAATTTCTCTTACAGCATATTGAGGAACACCAATTTTATATTCTTGCTCAAATATTTTTCCTTCTCGTTGCACTGTTACATGCATGGTAGAGCTTAATGCATTTACACAACTTACTCCTACACCATGTAAACCACCTGAAACCTTATAAGTATTTTTATCGAATTTTCCTCCAGCATGTAACACGGTCATTACAACCTCCAATGCACTTCTTTTTTCTTTAGCATGCATAGCTGTTGGAATACCTCTTCCATCATCTTCTACACTTATACTATTATCTTCATGAATAGTAACTTTAATGTTTTTACAATAGCCAGCAAGTGCTTCATCTATACTGTTATCTACTACTTCATACACTAAGTGATGCAACCCTTTTACACTTATATCGCCAATATACATGGCTGGTCTTTTTCTTACTGCTTCTAATCCTTCTAAAACCTGAATACTGTCGGCTCCATAATTTTTTTGTTCTTCGCTCATAATGCTTATTCTGCTTGAATTTTATTGATTTTTTAAACGCCTGCGAATATACAGATAAAAGCTGGTTTTTTTGCTTTCTTTTTCAACTATTTTATGCACTATTTTAAGGGCTGATATAAACAAAATGGCTTATTTTACTGAAAACAAATAGTTTTGCTTTCAAATGATGAGCGAATATATACAAATAGGAAAAGTTGTAGCTACTTTTAATGTGCAAGGAGAAGTAATTGTAAAACATTCTTTAGGTAAAAAAACAAATTTCAAAGGCACTGAAGTTTTATTTGTAGAACTCATTAAAGGAAAATTTATTCCTCATTTTTTAGTACATGCTAAAGCAAAAAATGAAGAAGAATGTTATGTACAATTTGAAGGAATAAACAGCAAAGAAGCTGCTCATAAACTTATTGGAAAACCTATATGGCTTACAGAAGAAGCGTTTAGAAAACAAGCAGGAAAAAAATCTGCCATTGCTTTGTTAGATTATACTGTTATTGAAAATAATACAATACTGGGCAAGGTTAATGAAGTTATTGAACAACCTCATCAAGTTTTATTGAGCATAACTTATAATAACAATGAAGCCTACATTCCTTTGCATGAAGAAACTTTAATAAAAATCAATCATTCAAAAAAAGAAATTCATGTACAACTGCCCAATGGATTATTGGATATTTATGCCTAACAAATAAATACTACTACTCCTTACATTTTAAACCTTCATAAATATTATCTTCGCCGCTTGAATAAGCAACGAATATGACAATAAGTTACAACTGGCTAAGTGAGTATTTACCTGTATCTGTTGAACCAGAAAAATTATCTAAAATTTTAACTTCTGTAGGATTGGAAGTTGAAAGCATGGAAAAATACCAAAGCATTAAAGGAGGTTTGGAAGGTTTAATAATTGGTGAAGTATTAACCTGTGAACAACACCCTAATGCAGATAAATTAAAAATTACTACAGTAAACATTAATGCTCAGCAACCTTTGCAAATTGTTTGTGGTGCAAGCAATGTAGCTCAAGGACAAAAAGTAGTTGTAGCAACAGTTGGTACAACAATTTATCCTTTAAATGGCGATGCTATTACTATGAAAGTTGCAAAAATTCGTGGTATTGACAGCTATGGAATGATTTGTGCTGAAGATGAAATTGGCTTATCTGCCAATCACGATGGAATTATTGTTTTACCCAATGATGTAACAGTTGGAACAACTGCTGCAACATATTTTAATCCCTACAACGATATTATTTTTGAAATAGGACTTACCCCAAATCGTATGGATGCCATGAGTCATTATGGTGTTGCAAAAGATGTGTGTGCTTATTTAATTCACCACAACAAAGAAGATTTTAAAATCAAAAATATTTTTACCAATAACTTTAAAGCAGATAATAATAATTTACCCATACAAGTTACTGTAGAAAATACAAAAGCTTGCCCTCGTTATGCTGGTGTAAGCATTACCAATGTTGAAATAAAAGAAAGTCCTGCTTGGTTAAAAAATAAATTAACTGCTATTGGTGTAAAATCTATCAACAATGTAGTGGATATTACCAATTTCATTTTACACGAAACAGGGCAACCTTTACATGCTTTTGATGCAGATAAAATTACAAGCAAGCATGTTGTGGTAAAAAATTTACCCAACAATACCAGTTTTATTGCTTTAGATGAAAAAGAAAGAAAACTCTCTGAAAATGATTTAATGATTTGCGATGGAAACAATACACCTATGTGCATAGGTGGTGTTTTTGGAGGATTGAATAGTGGTATAAAACCAACTACTAAAAATATTTTTTTAGAAAGTGCTTGCTTCGATGCAACTACCATTAGAAGAACTTCTATGCTGCACAATTTAAGAACAGATGCTGCAACCAGATTTGAAAAAGGAGTTGATATAAGCCATACTGTAGCTGTATTACAACGTGCTGTAACTTTAATAAAAGAAATAGCTGGAGGGAATATTTCGAGTGATATTATAGATGTATATCCAGAAAAAAAAGCCAAGCAAGAAGTTTCTTTAAAAAATCATTATTTAAAAAAATTGAGTGGTAAAAATTATCATCCAGATGCAGTAAGAAGAATTTTAACCTCACTTGGTTTTGAAATTGTAAAAGAAAGCATTGATGAAATAAGGGTTGCTGTGCCTTTTAATAAACCAGATATTGAATTGCCTGCTGATATTGTTGAAGAAATTATAAGAATAGATGGATTGGATAACATTGAAATTCCTTCCTCTGTTACTATATCTCCTCAAACAGATAATATGGAAATAAAAGAAGGATTAAAAGAAAAAATGGCTCATTACCTTATAGGGCAAGGCTTTCACGAAATTCTTACCAACTCTATTACCAATAGCAAATACTATTCTGATGCAGTTTTAAACAATACTGTAAAAATGCTCAATAATTTAAGTGCCGATTTAGATGTATTAAAACCACACATGCTTGAAACGGGTTTGGAAGTAATTGCTTACAACATCAACAGAAAAAACAGTAATTTAAAATTGTTTGAATTTGGCAAAACTTATTTCACCAATGAAACAGGAAATTATAAAGAAGAAGAACATTTAGCCCTTTATATTACAGGCTTAGAGCATGAAGATGTTTGGAATAAAAAGGAAAACAAAATAGATTTTTATACAGCTAAAGGTATTGCTCATGCAGTTTTAAATGTTGCAGGAATTGAGCATATTGTTTTTAAACCTTCTGAAGAAAATGCACTTGCTTTAGAAATATATAGTGGCAAAATAAAACTTGGATTTTTGTATGAAGTAGCAAAAAGTCAAACCCAAAATTTTGATATCAAACAACCCGTATTTTTTATTGATTTTAATTATGCTGCACTTTTAAAACAAGTTACAGAACAAAATATTATTTATCAGGAAATCAGCAAGTTTCCTGCAATGCAAAGAGATCTTGCAATGCTTGTAAATACTAATGTTACATACCATCAAATAGAACAAACGATACAAAAATTAAAACTGAATAAACTAAAAAACATTCGATTATTTGATGTATTTGAAAGCGATAAATTAGGAAAAGATAAAAAATCAATGGCTGTAAATTTCACTTTTAGCGATGAGGAAAAAACCTTAACAGATAAAGAAATTGACAGTATGATTCATAAACTTATTCAACAGCTTGAAAAAGACTTGGCAGCAGAAATTAGAAAATAATTTTTAGAAGTTTTTTTTTGAATCCTAAATCTTCATCAAATAATTACATTTGTAATCAATGAATAATAGCATAGAAATACAATTAACTGTTTTACAAAACAAATTGCAACAACTGTTGCAACGCTATGCTGCATTACAAAAAGAAAATGAACAGTTAAAAAAAGAAATAAAAAAACTACATCAAATAAATATAAATGGAGTAAAAAATTCTGTTGATGTAGAAAAAAAGATTGATAAATATTTAGAAGAAATTGACAAGTGTTTGCTTTTATTAAACACCCCTTTATAATAAAAAAATGTCTGAATTAATTCCTGTAAATATTGTAATTGCAGATAGAGCTTACCGACTTAAAATAGAAGCTGCTGATGAAGAATTGGTAAGAAAAACAGCCAAACTCATCAATGAAAAAATTGTAGAGTTCAAAGAAAATTTTGCAGGAAAAGATATGCAAGATTATGTTAGTATGGCTCTTTTATGGTTTACTACAGAGCAAAACAAAACAGGGCAAGCAATGGTTGCTTTGCAAGAAGCTGAAAATAAATTAAAAGCATTTGAACATCATTTAAACAAAGCCTTAAACGAAACAAAATAATTTTTTCATTCCCTAATTTTCTTCTTTAAACTCTTTCCCATTTTCGGTAATTTGCTGTATTAATAAAACTACATTTGTGACTCATTCTTTATTCTTTATACAAATTTTGTTTTAATACATTTTATGTCTTTACAATTATACAATCCTTTCGAAAATATGTTCTTCAACAACAAAACCTGTTTCTTAACAGGCGAAGAATTATTTAACGAAAACGAAAATATTACCGTATTTCCGGAATGGGTTTTACAACATTATGAACTCGGCAATACCAAATTTACCATGATGGATAATGTAACCTCTTTCCTGTACAAAGACATAAAATTGCCCTGTACCCATTTGGTTAAAAATGCTTTTGAAAAATTAGACGAAGAAATAAAAACAGCCTTTAATAAAGGCTACGATGCTGTAAAAAAATTAGATACACACAAACTTTTTTTATGGACAGGCAGAATGGTTTATGGTATTTTGTATCACGATTTAATCATTGAAAAGGAATCTAAAGAAAAGAAAAATATAGCGTTTACAATATCTCCAGCCCTTAAAAATAAATTTAGCCTTTTTCATTTAATGCTTCAATCCTTAGTTGCACCAATTGAATTTGGAAGTTTAAAACCTTGGAGTATAACTGTTGTAAAATTAAAATATTCAAAAGAAATTTTTAATTACAGAGACGATACCATTAACCTCGTTTTTTCGCTTGGCACCAATGAGTTTGGCATTATTGCAATGTTGCAAGACAATGAAATTATTAAACAACATGAAACTCCATTGCTCGAAAAAATTGGAGAAACTATTTTGCATCCTATTCAGTTCGAAGAGTTAAAAGCAAGATTTATGTACAACAATTATTTATTACAGTACAAACCCCAATATCAAATTGAAGAAAAAGAAAATAAACTTGTTATAACTGCACACCCTTTTAGTACTACAAATGAAAATAACTTATTTGCAAAATGGGATGATAAAATGTTTTCAGAAGTGCTTGTAGAATATTGGAAACCTTGGGGTTTGAAAAAAACAGAAATTGTAACCTACCCCAATGCTCCTATTAGTTTTTTAGAAAATGAAAATACCTACGAGTTTATTAACCCAGAATCGATAGAACTTCCTTTTTAATAAAAATAAAAAAGCCCAGTATTACTGAGCTTTGCATTAAAAAGGCTACGGATTAATTAGGGTACAAATTATTATTTACCTCCTCCTGCTTGATATTTTAAAATATCGGTAAAGCCCCAATCGCCATTATTCAATTCATAACGAATTAAATAATACATTGTTGAACTTTTAGGATTTGATTCTATATAATTATAATTTTTAAGTTGAGAACTATTGGTATTAATATCAGTAGAATAAATAACACATAATGTATTGGGTGTTGTGCCACTCAATAATTCTATTTTACTAATATTTTTTTCGTATAAAGTAGAAAAATCTAATTTAATAGATGAAGCACCTACAGCATTTGCAGTAAAAGAAGTTACAGCCAAATAAGCATCTCTATAAAATAATGGAGTGCCAGTTTCTGCTTGAGTTTGAGGCATAAAATTATCTTGTTTGGAACAAGATGTAAACAAAATAATTGCAAATAAAAAACCTAATACCTTTTTCATTTCCTGAAATTATAATTGATAATTTAATTTTTACTTTCAGGTAATTCAAAGAATAAAAATGGACTTCGTTAAGTTTTTACGAGTAGAATATTGGATAATTCAAAGTTATATTTTATAAATCAAAGCAAATGCCAAACAGGAAAAAGATTTTTAAATTAATTACAACTAACTAATTATCATGCACTTATATTTTTTTAAAAGAATGCAAATACCTGCAAAAAAAAGCGAATTTATCCCAATTTTGGACTTGCATTGCAAAATTAGGAATTGTTCTATAAATGAATTTTATAGCATAAAAAGTAAAAAGTAAACGAAACGTGGTCTTAAAAATATATTGTTAAGCATTTATTTATTGCACTTACTGAAATTTCTAATTCCAATTTATTTATC
>JAIXLB010000045.1 GCA_026931905.1 Chitinophagales bacterium | reverse complement strand
CATATAAATGTTTTATATGCTTTAATTATTACATCCTGTTCCATTGCACTTATTGCAAGTGCTTTCATAAGTTACCGAACGTGTACCTGATCCGCCACAATAACTGCATGTTTCATACCACATACTGAACTCTCTATAAGAGATTGTTTCATGTATGGATGATCGGCGTACAGTTCCTCTTCCAGAACACTCTAAACATGTTTTGTATTCTTTATGATATGCAATGCCAAACCCATTACATTTATAACAATAGTTACTACACCTTTTAGAAGAAGTGGATGACGTACTTTTTTTATTCTTATCAATCTTTTCTAAATTAAACATGCTTTTAATTGTTGCTATATCTTTCTCATGTTGTTTTTGATCTTCATCTTTTTGTTTCTGAACTAATTTATTATAGAAATGTTTCACTGCTTCGCCATCTTTTACACTAATCAAATTAGCATAATCCACCGCACTTTTTTTTGATTTATCTACAATCTCCAAAAGTAATGGAGTGATGAATGGTTCGAAAAGCGATAAAACCTGATCACAAGAAACTCTTTCTTCTTGTTGTGACCTCACTTTGCCAAAATAATAAACGATAGGAGGCTGACCAAAATTATTTGCAGTATAACGATCAAACTTAAATACTGAAGAACTCTTCATATAATAATCGGTAATTTGTTTTAAACTAAGAAACTCCTTCCAGAAATTTGATTCTGTAGTCAATATATTAGACCATAAACACAAATGGAATAGAGTGTTCCCTTCTCTATCTTTCATACCTATATTGGGATTGGTCTCAGATATTAAAATTTTAATTGCTGACATTTTTCCATTAGCAACAGAAAGTTGAAAAGCGTTCCAGCCTTCTGGAGATAAATCATATACACTTGCCCCTACATCTATTAATGCAAATAAACATGCACGATAGCCATCATCTTTAGTTGGGAAATTTTTTATCAACCATTGTATTGGAGTGTAATTTTTTTCATTTCTTGTACTCCAATCTATTAAGTCATTCTCATAATATTTTTTAAGTTCTGTCCAATTTCCTTTTTCAACATCTAGAAAAATTTTCTTATAATCTATACTGGCTGTATTGGATGTTTGTGCTAACAATATGTTACTCACTGCTAAAAAAATACATAGGCTTATTACTTTCATCTCAATTTAATTTATATGGTAAATAACTTGAACAAAATCCATTATTATATTTCCATCACAAAATATTTTTATCTAAAGGACAGCTTGATTTGAAGAATAATATTTGAAATAAGGTTTATACTATACTTGGTTTATTTGTATATCCACCACCAAGACCTTTTCTTATATTAACAAATATAGTACCACTGTTTCATATATAAAACAAGCTTTAATACAAAAGAAACCGATATTGCTTGCTATTTGACAGCTTTTCTACATTAAACTGAAATAAAACAATGAATTCAAAGAATCTTCTATTAATTCAATTCATTCTTTTTTAAAGAAATTTTACTAAAAATTTCATCAATATAAAAAACATCCCTACTTTTGCACTCCTTTTAAAAATTTATAAAGAAATATGGCAAATCATAAGGCTACTAAAAAAGACACACGCCAAGCAGCTAAACGTACTGAAAGAAATAAGTATTACGGTAAAACTACACGTAATGCAATTAGAAGTTTGAAAGCGATTGATGATAAAAATTCTTTTGCAGAAAAATTACCTGCTGTAGAATCTATGATTGATAAATTAGCAAAACGTGGTGTAATTCATAAAAACAAAGCAGCCAACTTAAAAAGCAAATTAGCAAAGAGAAAAACCGCTTAATAAAATAGTTTAATTCCTTTGAAAATAGTTAAAAACCGATTGTGAATATTTCAGTCGGTTTTTTTAGTTTGTAGAATGTAATGTATTAGTTTATTGAATAACGTTTTTCCAAAATTGTAATAAATCTTTTTCTTCATTTTCCCAGTTCAACAATTCTCTTGCTTTAATACAGTTGTTTTGTAATTGTCTGTACAATTCTTTGTTGTTGAGCAATTCGTTTATTGCATCTGCTATTGTGCTTTCATCTGTATCATTTATCAATAAAGCAATTTGATGTATATCGTTAATGGCTTTATATTCAGGATACCCTACACAAACCTGAGGAATGCCTGCCATAATGTAATCAAAAAAACGATTGGATAAGGAATAGTATTGGTTTAAGCCTGTTTTCTCAAAAAGAGTTAAACCTATAGAAGCGGTTGGAGTAATTGTTATTAAATCGTCTGGATTTACATAGCCTCTTAATTCAATTTTATGTTGTAATTGATGTTGATAGATGAGTTGTTTTGTTTGTTCAAAAAAATTTCCTTTGCCACAAATTAAAAGTTTGCAGTTTACTTGCAACATAGCAGGAATAAGTGTTTCGAAGCTTCTGCCTTCATTTACTGCACCTTGATAAATAATAAAATTTGAGTTGGTATTTTGAATGGTTGTGTTGAATTGTATTTTAACAGGAAGGTTTCTGATAATGCTGTAATTAACATTATATCTTCTGTTTAACTCTTGTTGAATAAAAATATTTACGGTGTAACCCTTTTTAAATTTGGGTACAAAAAACTGTTCAATACTCAACCAAAATTTATGAACTAATGGACGTGTAATAATTTCTTTTTGTTCTGTAAAAAGTTCATGAGCATCGTACATTCTTTTTTTTCTTTTTAACGCAGAAGCAAAATAATTAGGAGCAATAGTATCTAAATCAATAGCACCATATACATCAAATTTATTGGTAAGCAAAAAGAAAAATAATTTGATATTGTATTCGCTGTAAAATAAAAATCCTTTGTTGAATACACATTTAATTCGCTTGGCGTTAAAATTGAAATTTGGGAGCTGCAGGGAGTTGTTCAATCTTCTACCAACAAGCATTATAGCAAATCCTGCATTAGACAAAGAAGTACATATTCGTTGCATTCTTTGGTCATAATTCAAATCATTGGTTACTGTAAATACTATTTTTGAAAATTCATCAGACATAAAGAAAGGCAAATATAATAGCTAACTTGCTGAATTTTTTTTTACATTTTTAAATGTTTATTGTTATTATTTTTTTACAAAACTTAATGTAAGTTGTTAGTGATTTTTACCAGCAACTTTTGTATCATAATCAATCCCTTGATTTTTTAAAATACGTTTTACAGATAAAGCATAAAAAGTTAAATATGCAAAACATGCAACGCCTACTATATAACTGTATTGAATACCTAATAAATTATCTGCTGCAAGATGCCCTTGTAAATAACTTATAAAACCACCACCCATTATCATCATAATTAAATAACTGCTCCCTTCGTTGGTGTGTTTGCCTAAACCTGCAACAGCCAAAGTGAAAATACAGGGCCATAAAGTGCTGCAAAAAAGCCCAACACTTACAAAAGCAAAAACACTAATCATGCCATGTGTAAACATTCCAATAAGTAAAGCCATTATGCCAAGTACAGAAAAAATTAATAACATTCTTGCAGGATTTCCTTTGCTTAAAATATCGCCAATAATCATTACTATAATTACAAAAGCATACACATAAAAGGGCGTTACATCGTGTTGTGCAATACTATTTACAATTAAAAAAACACTGAAAGCTATGTAGGGCATTAGAAATTTTAAAACACTTTTTGTGCCTTCTTTTAAAGAAAAAGCTTCTAAACTTCCTGTCCATCTGCCAATCATTAAACTTGCCCAATACAATGAAATAAATGGTGCCACTTTTTCTGTTCCTATATTCATTTTTACTTTTAAATATTCTGGCAAATTTGCTGCTGTAGCAACTTCTACACCTACATACACAAAAATTCCAATCATGCCCAACCAAAGTTGAGGGTATTGAAAAACATTTTTTTTGTGCAATACTTTATCGGCGTTATCAGCTTCTTCATTAGCCATTTCATCTAAATTAATTTTGTTTGGAATAGAAGAAAATTTAAAGAAAACAGCAACAATTAAAAAAGCTAATCCTAAAATTAGATATGGAATTTTTACACTCTCAATATTAGCTTCTGAGTTATTAGAAGTAACACTACCAAAAATGGCAAAGCTTACTAGTAAAGGACCTATTGTTGTTCCAAAATTATTGATACCACCAGCTAAGTTTAAACGTTGTGAGCCAGTTTTAGGGTCGCCCATTACAACTGCTAAAGGATTGGCAGCAATTTGTTGTAAAGAAAACCCTAAAGCAACTGTAAACAATGCAGCAAGCATTAGTATGTATGAGCCAGCATTTGCAGCAGGATAAAATAATAATGTACCAATTGCAGAAATGGTTAAGCCTAATGCAATTCCATTTTTATAGCCCATTTTATTTAATAAATCAACACCAATAATTTTTGAAATAATAAGATAAATGATAGAGCCAACGGTATAAGCAATATAAAATGCTAAAGCCACTAATTGACTTTGAGCTTGCGATAAATTGAAAGCTTTTTTAAATACAGGAATTAAAATATCGTTACTGGCAGCAACAAAACCCCAAAAGAAAAAAACAGTAATCAATGTTCCAAGTTGTGTCCATTTTGTTTGATGATGAGTAGCTGTCATAAATAGTTTAAATTTTGATGTTGTAAAATAAAAGTAATTTGCAGCTACAGAAAAAAATAAAAATATTTTTTGTAGAAGTAGTTTTTTAAAATATCTTACACAA
>JAIXLB010000053.1 GCA_026931905.1 Chitinophagales bacterium | reverse complement strand
TCTTGTAATATTTTTTCTTTTTAGTTTTTTGATAAAGGGCTGAAAAGCTTTTTCAATAGCATTTATAACATTATCCCAAGTGTTGTGTTTTTGTTCTAATTCTTTATAAATTTTTTCTTCAAAAAATATTTTTTCTAAAGAAGTATAATGCCATTTATCTTCAAGCTCTGCTAATTTTATTTGAAGCTCTTTTTGTAATAAATTTTTAGTTCTTGTTACAGCTATTTTCAATAACTCTTGTACACCTACAAATTTTGGTTTATTGTCTTCAATAATACAAGCATTGGGGCTTATGCTTACTTCACAATCTGTAAAAGCATACAATGCATCAATAGTAATATCGCTTGAAATTCCTGCAGCTAAATCTATTTGAATTTCTACATTTTTACCGGTGAACTCTGTAAGTTTTTTAATTTTTATTTTCCCTGCATCATTGGCTTTTGTAATGCTTTCGCAAAGTTGCGAAACTGTTACACCATAAGGCACATCACGAATTATTAAACTTTTTTTATCCAATTCTTCAATAATGCATCTTACTTTTATTTTACCACCACGTTTACCTTCATTGTAGTTGCTTACATCAATTAATCCACCTGTTTGAAAATCGGGATAGAGTTCAAATTTTTTATCTTTTAAAAATTTGATTGCCGCTTCAATTATTTCGCAAAAATTATGAGGCAAAATTTTTGTACTTAAACCAACTGCAATGCCTTCAGCACCTTGAGCTAAGAGTAAAGGAAATTTCATAGGAAGCGTAATGGGTTCATTTTTTCTGCCATCATAGCTTAATTGCCAATCGGTAGTTTTTGCATTAAAAGCTACATCTAAAGCAAACTTGCTAAGCCTTGCTTCTATATATCGAGGAGCAGCAGCATCATCGCCTGTTCTTACATCACCCCAATTACCTTGTGTATCTATTAATAAATCTTTCTGACCCATGTTTACCAAAGCATCGCCAATGCTTGCATCTCCATGAGGATGAAATTGCATAGCCTGACCAATAATATTTGCCACTTTGTTATAACGCCCATCATCCATTTCTTTCATGGCATGCAATATTCTTCTTTGTACGGGTTTTAAACCATCTTCAATAGCAGGTACAGCACGTTCCAGAATTACATAAGAGGCATAATCTAAAAACCAGTTTTTGTATTGTGATTGTACACCAGTTTCATTGTTTACTATTTCTTTATTATCTGCCATTATTATATTTTATTGAACAAATAAATTTTTGGTAAAGAAAAGCATAAAAAATATTAATCTTTAAGTTGTGCAAATCTTTTTAAGATTAAAGTGATTCTCTTTTTCTTCATCAAAAATTGAAATGAAATCTATTTTATTTTTTAATTATCTTAGTACCATAATATTGTTTTAATGGTTGATAAATTTAAATTGTGCAGATATACTTTTTGTAGAGTTTTACACAAAGTTGGATTATTAAAATATTTTAATTTTAACCTTACAAGACATGGTGAGCAAAAGAAAATATTGATACCCATACAAAGCGAATTGGGCTATTTCAACTTAACTTCAGGTGAAGTGTGGTTGAAATGGATATTACAAGATTTGAAAAAAAATATTGATGGTGTATTTGTTGATATTGGTGTAAATCTTGGACAAAGTCTTATTTTGCATTATGCATTAGATATTAAAAATACTTACTTAGGTTTTGAACCAAACCCTACTTGTTATGCCTATTCAAGAAAGTTGATAAAGGCTAATAAATTACAACATTATCATTTAGTGCCTACAGGTTTATCAGGTAATCATTCTATCGTAAAATTATTTGGTAATTTGGAACATGCAAGTGGAGGAAGTATTTTAGAAAATTTTAGAAACAATAAAGAAAAGTTTAATAAAGTAGTACAATATGTTTCTGTTATGAAAGGTGATGATGCTTTGAAAGAAATAGATTTGAAAGAAAAAATAGGGTTATTAAAAATTGATGTAGAAGGAGCAGAGCTTGATGTGCTTTCTGGATTAACAGAAACAATACAGAAAGATAAACCATTAATGATTGTAGAAGCGCTGCCTATATATTCTACAGAAACAGAAAATGGAAGATTTAGAAAACAACGTGTAGATTCATTATTGAAGTTATTAAAAGAACTAAATTATTGTATGTATTTAATTGTTGAAAAAAGTTTTCAATTAAAAAGAATTAATACAATAGAAGTTCATAGCAATATGTCGGAAACTAATTATTTATTTGTACATGAAGATCGCATACATGAAGTAGAGGATAGTTTAGAAACATACAAACTTATTTCTTAATTGTTGAATTTTAATTCAATTTCTTTCCAGCCTTTTTCCCAATCGCCTTGCATTGCAATTTTATTTTCTTCAATTAGTTTTTTTATACGCCACACTAAAAACACATCACCTGTTCTTATTTTCATTTTACTAAAAATTGCGTTTAATATTTTTTGTAATTTTTGAAAATCATTTGTTACAACACTTATAATAGTATTATCGTAAAATGATTCTTCTTTGCTTACAATTTTTTTGCCTCCTTCTAAAATTCTTACAACAGCATTTTCTGTACATAATTTTTTCCATTCGTCTGGGTCCACTTCAAATTCACTTAACGTAATTTCTCGAGATAATTTTTTGGCTTTTAAAAATTCTTTGGGTTGAATTTCTGATAAGTGTTGTGGGTAAAAGATTTGTCCCTTTTCGTTTATGAAAGGCAAATTGTTTAAGTATAAAATAAAAATTCTGGATTGATAGTTTTTTAGCTGACTTATTAACCAATAATAGCCACACACATCGTGTTGATTTTGGCCTGCCCAAACCCAAACATTTTCTTCTGTATTTTCTTCTAATTTTTTTATTAGATTATGGACTGCTAATTTATCATCAACAATATCTAATTGTTCTTTATAGGGCGAATTTTCTAACAGTTCTTCCCACCAATTTTTTCTATTTTGATAACCTTCAGTTTCATAAATATTTTCAATAGGTCCTACGGCAAAATCATCTTTTATTTCAACAATTTCGCCTTGTAGTGTTTCGTCTAATTCTATTGCTTTTTGCAATACATCAATATTGGCTGTTTCAAAAACAATATGTATCATGTAGTATAATTAGTTTAAAATTTATTTTATAATTTTTATGGCAAGAAACAAATAATTATTGGTGGCTGCAATTACTTCATACTTCAAATAAAAGCTTTCAGTAAAAATTTTAAAAGCCATAAATTCATGTTTAGGAACTGCAAACTCATCAAACATTATTACATCGCCATTATTTAAAAAACGATACAGTTGTGATAAAGAAAAAATGGTTGCACTAAAAATATCTGCATCCATGTGTATCAACTTTTTATTATTGCTTTGGTAATTGCTTAAAAAAGGAACTAAAGTTTCTTGAAAAACGCCTTTATAAAAACTGGCTCTTGTATCTTGTATGTTAAGATTTTCAATAGTTGCAGCCATGGTGCCTTTTTCAAAAAAGCCATATTTTTCGGGTAATCCTTCAAAGGTATCAAAGCCATAAAAATTACTTGCATTGTTGTTATTTTTTTGCAACCACCATTTAAAAGAGTGTCCTTCGCATACTCCAAATTCAAAATAATCTATTGCTTGTGTATCTAAATTTTCTGACTTGCAAATGGCTTCATACAAAGCGTATCTTTGGCTGTAATCCCAATTTTTTCTATACCAATCGTTGTATCCTTTTACAGTTGTAGATGCTCTCCATTTGCTTAAATGATTCATGTAATAGAGGTTCAGTAAAAAACCATTGAATGGGCTAAACAAGTTGTGTAGCTTCCATTTCATAAACAGCGACTTTGTTTTTCTGATAATATCTAACTGTGTCATTAAAAATTATTTTGGTGTTATAATGTAATACACACAAGTGGTTACAAAATTTCTTAGAAATGGAATTGACTGTATAAATGCAAATTGTTTTCTTGGTTTTACATTAAACTTCCATTTATAAATAGGGTTTAATAAATAATGTCTTTTATGAAGAATGTGGTAATTTTCTTGTTTGCAAATTTTTTCAAAACGTTCAATTGTAATTTGTGTATCTCTTATTTCCATTAAATCATCAACTGCTTCATTGTTCTTTTTCAATAACCATTTGTATAAAAACCTTGGTAATAAATGGATGTAGGGTAGTTGCATTATTTTACTTCTGCACATTTGTTGATGCCCACCAAAGGGCATATACCATGGAGGAAATCCAAAAAATATAATTCCGTTAGGGGTTAAAAAGTTTTTCATCCACTTTATCAATTTTGGTTGATTGTGTATATGTTCTATTACATCTTTGAGCACTATAATATCAAATAAACCATTAAGTTCTTTAGCTGCATCTACTTTATAAATATCTTTTGAAATGAAATGTATTTTGCCAGAAGCAATTTCATCGGGCATAAATTCTTTGGCAAAATCAATCCTTGGTAAATCAAGCTCTACGCCTATTCCTGTGCAACCCTTTTGTATAAAGGCTTTCAGCACACCACCTTCGCCACAGCCAATTTCTAAAACACGCATTCCTTTTGTAATTGAAAATTTTTCTTCAATAAAAGGGATTACAAATTCACTTGCGTTGGCAACCTGTATATCAAAATATCTTTTTCTGTCTTTATGAAACTCAAACATGATTAATATTGTTTAATTAGTTTCTACCACATCCAATTCTACTCTTAAATTATCAATAATAAATTCTTGTCGTTGTGGGGTGTTTTTACCCATATAATATTCCAATAATTGTTGTATGTGATCGCCTTTGTCTAACAATACAGGTTGCAAACGCATATCTTCGTTAATAAATCTTTCAAATTCTTCAGGACTAATTTCACCTAAGCCTTTGAACCTTGTTATTTCTGGTTTTCCTGTAAGTTTTTCAATAGCATTTTTCTTTTCTGTTTCATCGTAGCAATAAATAGTTTCTTGTTTATTTCTTACTCTAAACAAAGGTGTTTCTAAAATATAAACATGATTTTGTTTTACTAAATCTGGGAAAAATTGCAAAAAGAAAGTCATTAATAATAAACGAATGTGCATACCATCAACATCAGCATCTGTGGCTATTACAATATTTTTATAACGCAAGCCTTCTAAGCCATCTTCAATGTTTAAAGCATGTTGCAATAAATTAAATTCTTCATTTTCGTACACAATTTTTTTGCTTAATCCATAACTGTTTAAGGGTTTCCCTCTTAGGCTGAAAACTGCTTGTGTATCTACGTTTCGGGCTTTTGTAATACTTCCACTTGCACTATCTCCTTCTGTTATAAAAATGGTGCTTTTATTTTGAAGTTCTAAAAATTCATCTTTATTTTTATTAGGAGGTTCGTCGTTCAAATGTATTCTGCAATCTCTTAATTTTTTATTGTGCAGGTTAGCTTTTTTGGCTCTTTCATTGGCTAATTTTCTTATGCCACTTAATTCTTTTCTTTCTTTTTCACTTTGCTCAATTCGTTTCTTTAAAGCTTCTGCTACTGATGGGTTTTTATGTAAAAAATTATCGAATTCTTTTGCTAAAAAATCTTCTATAAATTTTTTCATACTTGGTCCGCCTTCATGCACAACAGAGGAACCTAATTTTGTTTTAGTTTGGCTTTCAAAAACAGGCTCTTGCACTCTTACACTAATGGCTGCTACAATACTTTGACGAATATCGGCTGTATCATAATCTTTCTTAAAAAACTCTCTTACTGCTTTTACATAACCTTCTCTAAAAGCTTGATAGTGTGTACCTCCTTGTGTGGTGTATTGACCATTTACAAAAGAATAAATATCCTCGCCATAATCGTTGTTATGACTAATTGCCACTTCAATATCTTCTCCTTTTAAATGAATGATAGGATAACGTAATTCTGCTTCATTGGTTTTTCTGTTGAGTAAATCGAGTAATCCATTTTTACTTACATATTTTTTACCATTGAAATTGATTACCAAACCTGCATTCAAATAACAATAATTCCAAAGTTGATTGTCTAAATATTCGTGTAAAAATTTGTAGTTATGAAAAATAGAATTATCTGGAATAAAAGTTATTAAAGTGCCATTGGGTTCTTTGGTTGCAACTTCTTTATGTTCTTTAGTTAAAACTCCTCTTTCAAATTCTGCAACTTTTGTTTTTCCATCTCTAAAACTTTCTACTTTAAAATAATTGCTCAAAGCATTTACAGCTTTTGTACCCACACCATTTAAGCCTACACTTTTTTGAAAAGCTTTGCTATCGTATTTAGCACCTGTATTTATTTTACTTACTACATCAACAACTTTTCCTAAAGGAATACCACGACCAAAATCTCTTACAGTTACAACTTTATTTTCAATAGCAATATCAATATTCCTTCCAAAGCCCATGGTATATTCATCTATACAATTATCTATTACTTCTTTCAGTAAAACATACACTCCATCATCAGACGAAGAACCATCACCCAATTTTCCAATATACATACCAGGCCGCAACCTTATATGTTCTTTCCAATCAAGGCTTTTAATATCGTCTTCAGTATAATCAGTTATTTTTTTTATTTCTGCCATATTCAATTTTCTTAATCAAAAAAAAAGATAAAAATCATCTTCGCAAATCTAATTAACCACTAAGGGTTTCAAAGTAAAGATTATAAACAGAAATGACATAAACTGTGGATAAAACCTACAAAATTTTATTCAAATTTTAAAAGCATAAGTTTGTAAAATATGCAACAAAGTTTAGAAACAGATTTATTATTTATTGAAAATTTTGCACATCAAAACCAGCAAGAAAACGATTCATTTGTATTATATCTTAAAAGTTTAGAAAGCACTTATTTGGATGCAACTGTTCTTGCATTGAATGAAGCCATTACGCCAAAAATTGATTGTACAAAATGTGGAAATTGTTGTAAAACTTTAATGATAAATGTTACTGATAACGAAGCAAATAATTTAGCCAATCACTTACAAGAATCAAGAGAAAAGTTTGATGAAAAATACATTGAAACAGGCTCAAGTGGAATGATGATTTTAAATAAAATTCCTTGCCATTTTTTAAAAGAAAATAAATGTACGGTGTATGAATTTCGTTTTGAGGGTTGTAAAGAATTTCCTGCTATGCACTTACCTCATTTTAAAGAAAGGCTTTTTACAACTTTTATGAACTATGCAAGATGCCCAATAATTTTTAACATTGTAGAGCATTTAAAAACAGAAACTAATTTTAAAAAAGTAAGTTGATTATAGTATTAATCAACAACTACACCTTCAATGTCATAATCATAAGCTTTAGTAATTTTTACATTTACAAAACTGCCAATAGTAAGTTTTTTATCAGATTGAATAACTACTTCATTATCTACTTCAATACTGTCAAATTCAGTTCTTCCTAAATATCTTCCTGCTTCTTTTTTATCAATCAATACTTTAAAAATTTTGCCAACTTTTTCTTGATTTTTTTCATGGCTAATTTCTTGTTGCACTTCCATTATTTCCTGTGCTCTTGCTTCTTTTTCTTCTTGAGAAATATTGTCTTCCAAATTGTAGGCTGTTGTATTTTCTTCATGGCTGTAGGTAAAAATGCCAACTCTATCAAAGCGATGTTGTTTTAAAAAAGTTTTTAAATCTTCAACATCTTTTTCTGTTTCACCTGGAAAACCTGCAATTAAAGTTGTTCTTAAACATATATCAGGTATGGTTTCTCTTATTTTAAAAATTAATTTGTTTATTTCTGCTTGTGTAATATTTCTGTGCATTGCTTTTAACATAGCATCACTTGCATGTTGTAAGGGCATATCCAAATAATTGCAAATGTTTTTTCTTTCTTTCATTACATCTAAAATTTCCATTGGAAATTTTGCAGGGTAAGCATAATGTAATCTTATCCATTCTAATCCTTTTACATCTGCTAAAGCATGTAATAATTTAGGCAAAGAACGTTTTTTGTAAATATCTAATCCATAATAAGTAAGCTCTTGTGCTATCAGCATTATTTCTTTAACGCCTTTCTGTACAAGGCTTTCAGTTTCTTTTACTAAAACTTCAATAGGTTTACTTACATGATTGCCTCGCATTAAAGGAATAGCACAAAAGCTACAAGTACGGTTACAGCCTTCACTAATTTTCATGAAAGCATAATGCTGTGGTGTGCTTAATAATCTTTCTCCTAATAATTCAGTTTTATAATCGGCATCAAATTTTTTTAAAAGCAATGGCAGTTCAAAAGTGCCAAACCAAGCATCTACCTCTTCAATTTCTTTTGCTAAATCTGCTCTGTATCTTTCACTCAAACAACCTGTAACATACACTTTATCTAATTTACCTCTACGCTTTAATTCAAGCTGGTCAAGTATTGTATTAATGCTTTCTTCTTTTGCTTTATCAATAAAGCCACAGGTATTTATTACAACAATGTTGTGGTCGAGCTTTTTATTTTCATGTACTACATCAATATCATTAGCTAATAATTGCCCACTCAAAACTTCACTATCTACTAAGTTTTTACTACAACCAAGTGTAATAATATTTACTTTATCTTGCTTTAATGTTTTTGCTTTCATGTTAATTTTCTAATGTAAAAAGGCTATCAACAAATTCTTTTTTATCAAATACTAATAAGTCATTTATTTGTTCGCCAACACCAATAAATTTTACTGGAATTTGAAACTGATTGGCAATAGCTACAACAACACCACCTTTTGCAGTACCATCAAGTTTGGTAATAGTTAAAGCATTTACATCTGTAGCTGCTGTAAAATGTTTTGCTTGTTCCAAAGCATTTTGTCCTGTAGATCCATCTAATACAAGCATTACCTCATGTGGTGCATTTGGAATAACTTTTTTTATAACTCTTTTAATTTTGCTAAGTTCTTCCATAAGGTGCGTTTTGTTGTGCAACCTTCCAGCAGTATCAATAATAACTACATCACTATTTTTTGATAAAGCACTTTGAACTGTATCAAAAGCTACTGCACTTGGGTCGCTTCCCATTGCTTGTTTTACAATAGGTACACCAACACGTTCACTCCAAATAGTTAGTTGATCTACAGCAGCAGCTCTAAAAGTATCTGCAGCTCCTAACAAAACATTATAACCTGCTTTTTTATAATTGTGTGCAAGCTTGCCAATAGTTGTTGTTTTGCCTACACCATTTACTCCTACTACTAAAATTACATAAGGTTTTATAGTATCAGGAATTTCAAAATTTTTGTAAGCATCATTGTCAGCATCGGTTAATAAATTTTGAATTTCAGTTTGTAAAATTTTATTTAGCTCCGATGTGTTTATATATTTTTCTTCTTTTACTCTTTTTTCAATTCTTTCTATAATTTGCAAAGTGGTATCTACGCCTACATCTGCACTTATTAATGCCTCTTCAAGATTGTCTAAAATCTCTGCATCTACAGTACTTTTTCCTGCAATAGCTTTTGTAATTTTTGCAAAAAAACCTTCTTTGGTTTTTTGTAAACCTTCGTTTAAAGTTTCTTTTTCTTTTTTGCCAAATAGTTTATTAAAGATGCCCATAACGTTTAAATTTTAAAAGTGTTTACTTTTAATTGTGCAAATTAAAAGCAATAAATTGTATCAACCCGAAACTAAAAAAGCCTCCTGTGATAGACAGAAAGCCTTTTTTAATATTATAAACAAGTAAGATTATTTAGAAGCTAAAAAATCTTTCACTTTTTCTTTATGAACAATAGATTCCTTAAAAGTGTATGCACCAGTTTTAGGGCTACGTACAGCTTTAATTACTTTAGTCCAGTTTTTTGCTTCTGCCGAAGCTTTAGCATCTTTTACTTTTGCGTTTTTTGAAGCAGCTTTTGCCATAATTATTTAATTTCTTTGTGTAATGTAACTTTCTTTAATATGGGGTTAAACTTTTTTAACTCCATTCTTTCAGGGGTGTTTTTTTTGTTTTTCACAGTTATATAACGGCTTGTGCCTGCTTGTCCAGAAGTTTTATGTTCTGTACACTCTAAAATAACCTGAACCCTGTTGCCTTTCTTTGCCATTTTTATAAAATTTATTTAGGTTTTAACCTTTAAGGCTATTAAATTTTTTTGCCTTCTGCTCTTAAATTTTTTACAACAGAGGCTAAACCATTTTTATTAATAGTACGAATGCCTTCTGTAGTTAATTTTAATGTTATCCAACGATTTTCTTCAGTAAAAAAGAAACGTTTGGTTTGTAAATTTGGTAAAAATCTACGTTTGGTTTTTATGTTTGAGTGAGAAACACTATTACCAGTAATAGGTTTTTTTCCAGTAACTTGACATACTCTTGCCATAACTCTAATTTTTCAGGACGGCAAAAGTAGGAGGTTTTATGTAAATAACAATACACAATTTTAAAAAAAAATCTTTATGCCTTTTTTGTCTTGATAAATTAGCTAAAATAAGGCTTATTGTGCCATTTTGTACTATAATTTATGTAATTATTCTCATGGCATTAATGTTGTCTTAGAGCAAATTCCTAAAAATAGTGTATAAAAAATAAATTTTGAATTTTAGAATTAATGAGTATGAATAGTATTAAAATTTTTACTACAGACGATGAAACAGAGTTTATGCCAATAATACCTCTTGGTGAAAATGATGCAGAACAAGACAAAGATTTAATAATACCAGAAGAGTTAATTATTTTACCTTTAAGAAATACTGTTTTGTTTCCTGGTGTTGTATTACCTATTACAGTTGGCAGAGATAAAAGTATTAAAGCTGTAACAAATGCGTATAAAAAAGATAAATTAATTGGTGTATTAGCTCAAAAAGATAGTAATATAGAAGATCCTGAAACAAAGGATTTATGCAGTATTGGAACAGTTGCGAAAATTGTGAAATTAATTAAAATGCCCGATGGAGGCACTACTATTATTATACAAGGTAAAAAACGTTTTGAACTTTTAAATATTACTACATCTGATCCATATTTTAAAGCTAAGGTTGCAATACTTCCTGATGATGAAAAATTAGATACAGAAAGTTTTAAGGCAATGATAGATTCTATTAAAGATTTAGCCACCCAAATTATTCAGTTATCGCCAAGTTTACCTACAGAAGCTTCTATCATATTAAAGAATATAGAAAATCCTTCTTTCTTAATAAATTTTGTAAGTAGTAATCAAAATACAGAATTAGCCGAAAAGCAAGCACTGCTTGAAATGAATGATATAACTGCAAGAGCTGAAAGGCTTATACAATTATTACAACGTGAGTTGCAATTTGCAGAACTAAAAAATAAAGTAACCAATAAAACTAAAACAGAACTTGATAAACAACAGCGTGAATATTTTTTACAACAGCAACTAAAGAGTATTAAAGATGAATTAGGTGGCGAACATAATGAAAAGGAAGTTGCTGATATGAAGAAAAAGGGTGAAGAAAAAAAATGGACTAAAGCTGCAAAGGAATTATTTGAGTCCAATATTGCTAAACTTGAAAGAATGCACCCAAGCACACCAGATTACTCTATTGTTTACAACCATTGTAGCTTAATGCTTGATTTGCCTTGGGAAGATTATACTGCAGATAATTATGATTTATCTCATGCTAAAAAAGTATTAGATACAGAGCATTACGGCATGACTAAAATTAAAAACAGAATTTTAGAATACCTGGCTGTTTTAAAATTAAAAGGAGATATGAAAAGCCCCATACTTTGTTTTGTAGGTCCTCCAGGTATTGGAAAAACATCATTAGGAAAAAGCATTGCAACTGCTGTTGGTAGAAAATATGCACGTGTAAGTTTAGGAGGCTTGCATGATGAAAGTGAAATAAGAGGGCACAGAAAAACATATATTGGAGCAATGCCTGGTAGAATTTTACAAAATATTCGTAAAGTAAAATCTGGTAACCCTGTAATGATTTTAGATGAAATAGATAAAGTAGGAAGCGACCATAGAGGAGACCCTTCATCTGCTTTATTAGAAGTTTTAGACCCAGAACAAAACAATACTTTTTACGATAATTATTTAGAGCTTGAATACGATTTAAGTAAAGTACTTTTTATTGCTACTGCCAATAATATAAGCAATATACAACCTGCATTAAGAGATAGATTGGAAATTATAGACTTGAGCGGTTATGCAGTAGAAGAAAAAATTGAAATTGCTAAAAGACATTTAATTCCTAAGCAAAAAGAAGCTCATGGATTAAATAAAATAAATTTAAAAATTGCAGATAGTGTTTTACAAAAAATTATAGAAAATCATACACGAGAAAGCGGTGTAAGAGAATTTGATAGACAATTAGCAAGCATTATGCGACATGCTGCCAAAGAAGTTGCCACTAAAAAGAAAGTGAAACCTACTATAACCAATGCAGATGTAGAAAAAATTTTAGGCTCTCAGCGTTATAACAACGATATGTATAAAACAGTAAACATGCCAGGTGTTGCTGTTGGTCTTGCTTGGACTTATGTAGGCGGTGATATTTTATTTATAGAAGTAGCTTTAAGCGAAGGAAAAGGGGAGTTAAAACTTACAGGAAATTTAGGCAATGTAATGAAAGAAAGTGCTACAACTGCACTAACATTTTTACAAGCCAATGCAAAAAAAATGGATATAGATATAGAACAGATTTCTAAGAAAAATATTCATGTGCATGTGCCAGAAGGTGCAACTCCTAAAGATGGTCCAAGTGCAGGTATAACAATGCTTACAGCTTTAACATCTGCATTTACAGGAAAAAAAGTAAAACCTTTTTTAGCTATGACAGGAGAAATTACTTTAAGAGGGCAAGTATTACCAGTGGGCGGAATTAAAGAAAAGGTTTTAGCTGCAAAACGTGCAGGACTTAAAGAAATAATTATGTGTTGGCAAAATGAAAAAGATGTGCAGGAAATTGACAATAATTTTATCAAAGGCATTAAGTTTCATTATGTA
This sequence comes from Chitinophagales bacterium, assembly GCA_026931905.1. Taxonomy (GTDB): domain Bacteria; phylum Bacteroidota; class Bacteroidia; order Chitinophagales; family Chitinophagaceae; genus UBA1930. The sequence goes on along the minus strand of JAIXLB010000053.1, from coordinate 25,665 downwards.
AAAACAATGCAACAAGTGTTGGATATTGCTTTGGTGTAAAAAGTTTTTAGTAAGTAGAAATTTCTTTTTTTTCAATTAGCAAAGGCACTGTATCTTTTTGTGTAGGTGTAGTGCCTGTTAAAACTTTTTTAATGCTTTCTAAATATTGGTCTTTGTAATTAATGGCATTTTCCAACGAATCGGTACGAATTTTTAGCTTCTGCAATTCTGCTCTGCTTTGTCTTGTGCCATAACCTGGAATATAATATTTTAAAGGTGTAAAAGCAACTAAGCCAATGGTAAGCCCAATCATTAAAACAAGCACAGAACTAAAACCAATATACACACTTAATCTGCTTAATTTAAAAGTAATTATTTCTTCAAAAGTATCATCATTCATTACTACAAGCCTGTATTTGTTTTGTAGTTTTTTTAGAGAGTTATCTTGTGATTTGGTTTCCATCTATGTTAAATTGAATTTAAAGGTAGCATAATAGCATAAAAGCCACACGCTAATTTAATAAAATACTTGTATTTTTATCTGCTTATGTTTGTAAAATAAATTCAGTACATTCTTAATATGAGCTATTTCTTTAAAAATATTTTTACACTATTAGTATGTCTTTATAGTATTATGGTTTTTGCACAACCTAATACCAATGTTAATTTGTATAAAGATAAACCTCAACGTTATAAAGAACGTAAATTAGGTTCGGAAAAAACTGGAGAAAAAAAATTTACCATTCTTCGTAGATTAACACAAAATGCTTATACAAAATACAATTATCATTTTAATGCAAATAATAAATTAAATGAGGTTATTGATAGAGCTAAACTTGCTTATAAAGATGATTACACAAAAATTCTTCCTTTTTATAATTACACTTTAGATGCAACAGCAACTGCAAAAGATGATTTAGATTCTGTAATTTATAAATGTACAGCAGGCATTTTATTACACGATTTACGAAATGATTGGATTGATAATTTATATATTCTTTTAGGACGAGCCTATTTGTATAGAAAAGATTTTGATAGTGCTGCAGGATGTTTTCAATATGTAAATTATGTGTATGCTCCTAAAGATGATGGCTATGATATTCCTTTAGGAAGTAATGCAAGCAATACAGGAGGTGTATTTACTATTTCTACAAAAGAAAAAAGAAGCCTTTGGAAAAAAATCACTTCTCGTCCGCCCAGCAGAAATGAAAGTTTTATTTGGCAAATAAGAAGTTTTTTAGAACAAGATATGTTAGGCGAAGCATCTGGTTTAATAGGTATTTTACGCAGCGATCCTTATTTTCCTAAAAGGTTACAAACAGATTTACATGAGCTAATTGCTTTTTGGTATTACAAGCAAAATAATTACGATAGTGCAGCAGTGTATTTACAAGCTGCATTGGGCAATGCACAAAATAATGTAGAACGCTCAAGATGGGAGTTTTTAACTGCACAAATGTATCAAAATGCTTTGCATACAAATGATAGCATGGCTATTGATATGTATGAGAAAGCCATTAAACATACGATGGATCCTTTAATGGAAATTTATGCAAGATTAAATATTGTAAGTATTGCCTCAGAAAAAAAAGAAAATGCATTACAAGAAAACCTAAATCAATTAATAAAACTTGCCAAAAAAGACAGGTATGCCGATTATAGAGATATTATTTACTACGCAGCAGCTATGCTTGAATTAAAAAGAGATGGATTAGATGCTGCACAAAATTATTTATTAAAAAGCGTAAAGTATAGTGTAAATAATCAAGAGCAAAAGGCATTAAGTTTTGTAACACTTGGTAATTTGAATTATGCAAGAAAACATTTTATTCAATCACATTCATTTTACGATAGTGCAAAATTAGAAAATATAAAAACCTTATCAGAAGAAGATCTTGCTTTGATTAATAAACGTAAACCTGCATTAAAAATAATTGCAGAAAATATGTTGATAATTCAAAAAGAAGATAGCTTACAAAGAATTGCTCTAATGCCTGAAGAAGAAAGAAAAGTATATGTGAAAAAGATTTTAAAACAATTAAGAAAAGAAAAAGGAATGAAAGGAAGTGGCGATGAAGAAGGTTCTTACAATACTGCACCATCAACTAATACAAATACAGATATTTTTTCGACAGATACCAAAGGTGATTGGTATTTTTTAAACTCAAGTCTTAAATCAAAAGGCTTTAATGATTTTAAAACCAAATGGGGCAAAAGACCTAATGTAGATAATTGGAGAAGACAGGCAGAAGTTGATAAAAGTGCTACGCCCAAATCAAGAAACCCTTTAAAAGGAGATAGTGATGAAACAGCATTTGATGGATTTTCAGACACAGTAGATGATGTAGGTAAACCAAAACCTGGAACAAAAAAACGTGATATTTCTAAAGATGCAGATGACAAAGAAAAGAAAGAAAAAGAGGAAGCAAGTGATGATGATTTAACGTTTGAAGGACTAATGAGTAAATTGCCTTTAGATGAAGAACGATTGGCAACTTCTAACAAAAAAATTCAAACTGCATTATTTATAAATGGACAAACTTTTCAAGATAATTTAGAAGAATATATTGATGCTATTAATAATTACAACGAACTATTAAACAGATTTCAGGATTATTCAAACAAACAAAAAGCATTATTCAATTTATATTATTGTTATCACAAGTTAGGCATGACAATACAAGCAGATTCGGTTTTACGCGTAATGAAAAATACTTTTCCTGATGGAGAGTTTACAAAAACATTAGAAGAAAAAGGAGCCATAACTCCAAAAGATGAAAAAGCAATTGCCGCAACAAAAGTGTATGAAGGTGTTTATAATTTATTTATAGAAGGAAAATTTGAAGAAGCCAAAGCAGCAAAAGCCAAAGCAGATGCTGAATATGGAGTAAATTATTGGACTCCTCAATTATTATTTATTGAAGCAATTTATTATGTAAAACAAAGAGAAGATTCTATTGCAACAGTTAAACTAAAAGACCTAATAAAACTTTATCCTAAAACTCCTTTAGCAGAAAAAGCTGCAACAATGATTGATGTTTTGAAAAGAAGAAAACAAATAGAAGACTACTTAACAAAATTAGAAATAGAAAGAGAAGAAGAACCCGTAACAAGAGCAGTAGATTTGGAAGATAATACAACCACAGTTGTAGAACCCAAAAAAGAAAAGAAAAAAGAAGTAGAAACAAAAAAAGCTCCAGAAGTAAAAGATAAAGAAGTAGGAACAACCACTAAAGTAGAAGTTAAAAAAAATGCCTACACCTTTATACCAACGGAACAACAATATGTTATAATTGTGTTTAATAAAGTAGATAATATTTTTATAAAAGAAGCTAAAAATGCTTTTGAACGATTTAACAAACAAAAATTTTATAACAAAAAAATTGATGTTCAACAATATCAGTTAGATGAAGAAAACGCCATTTTGCTTTTTGGTATTTTTGAAAATGCAGGTAAAGCAATAGATTATTATAAAGTGCTTAAACCACAAGCAGCTTCAAGTATAATTTCATGGATTCCAGAAACAAAATATAAATACAGTATTATTAGCTATCCTAATTTTACAACTTTAAAAGAAACAAAAAATATAGCTGAGTACATTAATTTTATACAAGAAATTTTACCCGATCAGTTTTAAATTAAGTAGAGATATTACATGGAAAAATCAATTAAAATAGTTTGGAGAATAACCTTTGGCGGTATTATAGCTTTTGTTTTATTTCTCTTATTATGTAATTGGGGCGTATTTGGTAAAATGCCTGATATAGATGAATTGCAAAACCCATCAGCATCATTAAGCAGCCAAGTATATGCACAAGATGGTTCTTTAATGGGTAAATATTATTTACAAGATAGAGTAAATGTAGATTTTAAGCACATTTCAAAACCAGTATTAGATGCAGTTGTATCTACCGAAGATGAACGTTTTTATGATCATAGTGGTGTAGATTTAAGAGCATTAGGAAGAGCATTTGCTGGCTTAGGAAAAGATGGAGGTGCCAGCACTATAACCATGCAAACTGCAAAAAATTTATTTACAGACAACTGGGCTACCAAAAATTTCTTAGTAAGAAGTATTCAAAAATTTAAAGAAGCAATTATTGCAGTAAAATTAGAAAAGAATTTTACCAAAGATGAAATTCTCACTTTGTATTTGAATACAGTAGCATTTAGTGATAATGTTTTTGGCGTTCGTAATGCTGCAAAAACTTTTTTTCAAAAAGAACCCGATAGCTTAAATGTAAAAGAAGCTGCAGTTTTAATAGGTATGCTTAAAGGTGCTACACTTTACAATCCAAGACGTAATTACAAAATAGCTTTAGATAGAAGAAATGTTGTAATGAATCAAATGGTAAAAAATAATAAGTTAGATAAAACTCAATACGACTCCCTTAAAACACAACCTATAGAGCTTAATTATAGAAAATTAGATGAGAATGCAGGCTTAGGTCCTTATTTTAGAATGATATTGGGAGAAGAACTTAAAAAATGGTGCAAAGAGCATACAAAATCAAATGGAAAAAATTACGACTTATATAAAGATGGCTTAAAAATCTATACCACCATTAATCCTAAAATGCAACAATATGCAGAAGAAGCAGTATCAAAGCATATTAGCGAAATGCAAAAAATATTAAACACACAAGGAAATATAAAATCTGGTAGTGTTTGGAAAGGAAGAGAAAATGTATTGGAAGCTGCCATGAAACAAAGTGATAGATGGCGAAACATGAAAACAGAAGGCACAGATGATTCTACTATTGTAAAGAGTTTTTATACAAAAACAAAAATGAAAATTTTTGCTTGGAATAGTAAAAGAGAAGCAGATACTGTAATGACACCTTACGATTCTATTAAGTATTGCAGACAAATGTTACAAGCAGGCTTTATGGTTATGGATCCTATTACAGGAGAAGTAAAAGCATGGGTAGGAGGAATTGATTTTAAAAATTTCAAATACGACCATGTTAATTTTAATACCAAACGCCAAGTAGGCTCTACCATAAAACCTTTGCTGTATGGTTTAGCCATAGAAGATGCAGGTTTTACACCTGCTTCAATGGTGCAAGATGTACAACAAAGTTTTGGATCTTATGGTTTAGTGCCAGCAACAAGCAAATCCTGCACAGGAGCTACAATGCCTATGGCACAAGCATTAGCAGGTTCAAGAAACTGTGCCTCTGCTTATATCATTAAACAATTAGACAACTCTGGCAATAATGGTGCAAAAAGATTTGTAGATTTTTTAAAGCGTTGCGATTTTAAAACAAAATTAGATGCTTATCCAAGTATGGCTTTAGGAGCTTGCGAAATTTCTTTGTATGAAATGATGCAAGGATACACCATGTTTCCTGGTAGAGGATTTAATGTACAGCCTATGTTTATTACAAGAATTGAAGATAGAAATGGAAATGTATTAGAATCTTTTATTCCAAAACGCAAAGAAGTAATAAGTGATATTACTGCCTATTCTGTTATAAAAATGATGGAAGGTGTAATGAATTTTGGTACTGGTAGAAGAATTTGGAACTATGATGTTAAAGGAGCTATTGCAGGTAAAACAGGAACAACAAATGATAATAGCGATGCTTGGTTTATGGGTTACACACCTCAAATTTTAGCAGGAACTTGGGTAGGTTGTGATGATAGATTTATAAGATTTAATTCAACAGCTTTAGGGCAAGGAGCCTCAGCAGCATTACCCATTTGGGCATATTTTTACGAAAAAGCTTCAAGAGATCCTGCTTGTGGATTAGATGTAACCAGCACTTTTGCTAAGCCAGAAAATTTAACTAATGATATTATTATTGATGGCTTAAGTGGCTTTACTCCCATTCCTGGAGGAGAAATAGAAGATGGAGGGGCAGGATCAAGCTCTGAATATGGCGAAGAAAGTAATAATGAATATGGCGGAGATAATTCAAACCAAAATTCATCTTCCAACAGCAATGAAAATCAAGCAACAGATGAGCATAAAAACAAACCAGAAAATAAACCCAAAACTGAATCTAAACATACACCGCCTGCAACAGAGCCTAATAAAAATCAAAAACCCAAAGCCGTTTTACCTAAACAAAATAAATAACTCAACAATTATTTTTAAATAGGGCATAGCAAAAAACTATGCCTTTTATTTTCTAATCCCTAAGAACAATAAAAACCAACCAATAATAAATGTTACGCCACCTAAAGGCGTTACAAAAACAATCCAAGAAAAAGCAGTACTATGCAAAACCTCTGAAAAAGTTAATACATACAATGAGCCACTAAAAAGAATTATTCCAAGTATAAAAAATTTACCAGCATTAGTAATAAATTTATTTTGAAAAAATTGGTATAAAATTCCAGTAGCCAACAACGCAAATACGTGATACATTTGGTATTGCACGCCTGTTTGAAAAACAGCAACTGATTTTTCTGCTACAACTTTTTTTAAACCATGTGCAGCAAATGCACCCATAGCTACACTTAAAGCACCTAAAAAGGCTGCAATTTTTAAATAATTTTTATGCATGACGAATGAAAGTTATGTTGATTATAATAAAGCAAAACTAAGTATAACCATTGCGTTTTAAATACTATAATTTCCATTTACGAAATACTGTTCAAAAATGTTTTTTGAATAATTCCTTTTTTCCCCGAAATTTATTGCGTGGCAAAAAAAATATTTTACATTTTGTTAGTATTGTTTGCAATTCTGCAACTTTTTCAACCAGATAGAAACTTGTCGTCTGAAAATCTTAAAACAGAATTAGCTAATCATTATGCTATTCCAGATAGTGTAGAAGTATTATTAAACACTACTTGCTACGATTGTCATAGCAACAATACAGATTATCCTTGGTTTGTAAATGTTCAACCAATAGGCTGGTATGTACAAAGCAAAATAAATAAAGGAAAAGCAAAACTGAATTTTTCAGAGTTTGCTAACTTTGATAAAAAAGAAGCTGCAGATAAATTAAATGATATTGAAAATGTTATGAATAAAAATTCTATGCCAATAAATGCTTATAGTTGGTATAACAAAGATGCTGCACTAACCATTGAACAAAGAGAGATGATAGCTAAATGGGCTGCTAATTTAAGCAAGCAAATTTTAAAAGATAGCACTGCTGTATTAAACCCAAACTCTTCTTTGTATAAAGCCACAAATTAATAATTGCTACTTAATTTATTACTTCATTAATTTGGTACAAAACTTCTTCTTTTCTTGCTTTAGGAATACCAATTGATAAAAAACAAAACAGTTGAATTTCTTGTTTTATAATGGTACAGTCGTATTTTTTTACAATACTCATTATATCATTCATTTTAGTATAATCAAAATGAAAATCGTGTACAATTAAAATAGGCTTTTGAACAATAGGAGTTGTTTGTAAAGCTAATGCAGCAGTGGTTTTATAAGCATTGATTAAGCCAGAAGTTCCTAATAATGTTCCACCAAAATATCTTACAACAACTATTAAAATATTGGTAAGTTGTTTGCTGTCTATTTGCCCTAAAATAGGCTTTCCTGCTGTGCCTGATGGCTCTCCATCATCGTTGGCTCTAAAAATATTTCCTTCTAAACCTAATCTATAAGCAAAACAATAATGTACTGCTTTGGGATGTTCTTTTTTTAGTTCAGCAAGATATTGTTTACATTCTTCTATAGTTATAACAGGGTAGGCATAAGCAATAAATTTGCTTCCTCTGTCTTTATATTCTGCTTTAGTGTTTTGATTTATGGTTAAAAAAAAATCTACTTGTTGTTTCATGAATTTGTTGGGTAATAATAAGAAATTGTATCAGAAAAAAATTGCTCCGTATTAAATAATTTACCTGAAAATACAGGAGCTTCAATACCATTTTCAACTATTAATTCAGTATTGGTAATTACTCTTGCTTCGTCCCATAAACCCTTGTCAATAAAGGATTGTAAGAGCTTTGCTCCTCCTTCTATCATAAGGCTTGATAAATTTTGTTCGTAGCAAAATTGTAAAATTTCATGAACAATATTTTCTGTATTATTTATTTTAATGTATGAAATGTTTTTTTCTTGTTCATGTTTAACTTCATTGAATATATAAGTTGGAGTATCTGAATTAAAAATATTGAAACTTTTAGGCACAATTAATTTTTTATCAATCATTAACCGAACTGGATTTTTTCCTGTAAAATATCTATTGGTAAGTGTAGGATTATCTTTTACAACAGTTTGAGTGCCTACCAATATTGCAGCTTCTTGCGAACGCCATTGATGTACTAATTTATTGGTGTAAGTATTGCTAATAAACAATCTTTCATTAGCTGTTCTTGCAATTTTGTTATTTGCTGTTTGTGCATACTTTAATATAATATAAGGTCTCTTTTTTTGATGAAATGTAAAAAAGCGTTTGTTTATTTTTTTGCAATCATCTTCCAAAACATTTGTTTTTACATGTACACCATTTTTTTGTAAAAATTCAATTCCTGAGCCATTAACTAAATCAAAATAATCTTTACAACCAATTACTACTTGTTTAATTTTTTTTTCAATAATTAAATGTGTGCATGGTGGCGTTTTTCCAAAATGATTGCATGGTTCTAAAGAAATATAAAGAGTAGCATCTTTAATGTTATCAATATTTTCTTTAGCAACACTATTTATACAATTTACTTCTGCATGAGCTTGACCATATTGTTGATGATAACCTTCGCCAATAATTTTATTTTTATAAACCAAAACCGCACCTACCAAAGGATTAGGAGCAACAAAGCCATTGGCGAGAGCTGCTAATTCCAAACATCGTTGCATATATTTTTCATCAATACTCACTTTATACTTTATTTTGATTGCTGAACAAAAATAACAGAATTGTTTTTGTTTGAATTTTGATTAAATACAAACCTGTTTAATAATGACTTTAGAGCAAGCACATCAACAATTATTACTTGTATTGTTAAGTATTTACGATAAAAGTGAAGCTGTAAATATTGCAAATATTGCAACTGAGCATATAACAGGTTTTGTAAGCACTGATAGAATTTTACATAAAAATAGTTTGCTAACAACTGAACAAGAAAATAAGTTTAAAAAAATTACAAAAGAACTTGCAACAGAAAAACCTATACAATATGTTTTAAATGAAACATGGTTTTATAACATGAAATTTTTTGTAAATGAACAGGTGCTTATACCAAGATCAGAAACTGAAGAGTTGATAGAATTAGTAAAAATAAATAACGCTGAAACCCCTTCTATTATTGATATTGGAACAGGATCTGGTTGTATTGCAATTAGTTTAAAATCTAAATTTCCTCATGCCACCATTACAGCACTTGATAAAAGTAAAGAAGCATTGCAAGTAGCTCAATTAAATGCTAAAAAATTAAACACTTCAATAAATTTTATTCAAAATGATTTTTTAGATGAAAGTTCTTGGGGCAGTTTTCAAAAATTTGATGTAATTGTAAGCAATCCGCCTTATGTAAAACAAAGTGAAGATGTATTAATGAAAAAAAATGTACTTGATTTTGAGCCCCACTTAGCTTTATTTGTTCCTGATAATGATAGCTTAATTTTTTATAAAAAAATTGCTCTTTTCTCTCAAAATCATTTACAGGAAAATGGAAAAATTTATCTTGAAATAAATGAATCGTTAGGGCAAGTTACCAAGCAACTTTTTCAACAATTTGGGTATCATGTTTCCATAATAAAAGATTTACAAGGAAAAGAAAGGTTTATAGTGTGCAATAACCCATAAAAGTAAAATACTACGTTTAAAAGCCAGTATTTTACCAACAACGGATTAAAACATTATATTTTTTTTCTTATTTACATAAATAGATATTACTTTTACAATTATTAGTAAGGTAAGGTATAAAATCTTAGGTTGTATTGTTTTTTATAACTACCAAAACTTAAATTTGAAATGTGTATGAAATTAGTTGTACGTTCTATATTGTTATTGTTTGTAGCTACAAGTGCTTTTCAGGTAAATGCACAAAGAGTAGCTGTATCTGCTGCACTTGGCGGTAGTGCCTATTATGGCGATTTGATTCAAGGAACGCCTTTGTTAAAACAAATTTCTCCTGCTTTTACATTAGGAGGTAGCTATAATTTTACAGAAAAAATTAGAGTAAGAGCTACCTTTTCTACATTAGCAATAAAAGGAGATGATAAAGACAATAGCGATATTAAGTTTAAGAACAGAAACCTAAATTTTAAAAGTAATATTTGGGAATTTGGCGTAGCGGCAGAATACGATTTTTTAAACAATTTCGATAATTATGCATTTACGCCTTATGTTTTCTTTGGCCCAGGTTTATTTCATTTTAATCCTACAACAATAGATAGATTTGGTAATAAAGTAAATTTAAGAGATTGGGGTACAGAAGGACAAGGTTTAGCAGCTTATCCTGATAGAAAACCTTATAAACTTACACAATTAAACTTAGGATTTGGTGGTGGTATTAGAGTAGATGTTACAGAAAGCATTCAATTAGGTGCTGAATTATTTATACGCAAAACATTTACTGATTATTTAGATGATGTAAGTTTAAATAGTTATGTAGATCCAATGTTGTTTATAACACAAGGAAACCCTTATTCACAATATGTTTCTTTTCGTGGCGATGAAGTAGGAAAATCTTTCTCTACAACTATGCCACGTGGAAATCCCAAAAACAAAGATTTATTTTATTCTTTCCAATTAAAACTAACTTATAAATTATTAAATGTAGAGTGGGGTGGTCCATTAGGTTTTTATGGTGTTGGAGGAGGTGGTGTAAGAAATAAAGTAAGAACTCCTCGTTCTGTATTGTAATTTTTATACTAAAAAAATTGTATTAAAAAAGGTTGCTGAACAGCAACCTTTTTTAATGGATTAATTTGTTTTATTTTTTAAACATTCTATAAGTTCATACTCTTAATTATTCCTTGAATTTTAGACTCCAATTCTGCAAATCTTTTGTCATACTCATCTTTGCTGTTAAGCTTAGTTTTTACACTAAAATAAAATTTTATTTTAGGCTCTGTACCACTGGGTCTTGCAGAAATTTTGCTACCATCGGCAGTTACAAATTGTAATACATTGCTTTTAGGCAATTCAATTTTCCAGCTATCGCCGCTTTCAAAATCTTTGCCTATTTGTTTTTCATAGTCTAAAATTTCTACTACTTTGCTGCAATTAATTTCTTTAGGAGGATTGTTTCTAAAAGTTTCCATCATGGCTGCAATTTCTGCTTGCCCATTCATTCCTTTTTTGGTAATACTTATTAATGATTCATAGTAAAAGCCATATTTTATGTACAAGTCAATTAACTTATCAAATAAACTCCTACCTTGTTCTTTTTCAAAAGCAGCCATTTCGCATAATAAGGCTACAGCACTTACAGCATCTTTATCTCTTGTGCCATTGCCTATCATTAACCCAAAACTTTCTTCTCCACCAATAATATAATTTTCATCATTTTCTTTTTCACGAATTAACTCAGCAATCCATTTAAAGCCTGTTAAAACATTATAGCTATTTACATCGTTTTGTTTGGCAATTTCATGCACCATATCTGTAGAAACAATGGTTGAAATAACCATGTCATTTGCTTTAGCAATACCTTTTGTTCTTCTTGCTTCAATTAAATAGGCAAATGCTAAAGCCAAAGTTTGGTTTCCATTCATTAACACCCACTCGCCTTTATGATTTTTAATTCCAATACCAACCCTATCACTATCAGGGTCTGTGCCACATAAAATATCAGCATCTAATTCTATAGCCTTTTTTAAGCCAATACTCATGGCTTCTGTTTCTTCTGGGTTTGGATAAACAACTGTTGGAAAATTTCCATCTGGTGTAGCTTGTTCTTCTACAATATGAACATTGGTAAATCCAAAGCGTTTTAAGGTTTCTGGTACAATAGTAATGCCAGTGCCATGAATAGGTGTATAAACAATTTTTAAATTGTGCTGCTTTGCAATTATTTCAGGATAAACGCTTAAATCTTTTACCATTTGCATATAAGCATCATCCATTTCTTTACCCATTAATGAAATGTTTGCTTCACCTCCATTCCATTGTACATCATCTACACTTGCAATAACTTCTACTTCTTTAATTACATTTTTATCGTGTGGAGGTACTAATTGACTGCCATCATTCCAATAAGCTTTGTAACCATTGTATTCCTTAGGATTATGGCTTGCTGTACAAACTACACCTGCTTGACATTTTAAATAACGAATTGCAAAACTTAATTCAGGTGTTGGTCTTAATGCTTCGAACAAAAAAACTTTACAACCATTTGCTGCAAAAACATTGGCTGTTGTTTCTGCAAAAAATCTACTGTTGTTTCTACTATCATGTCCTATTGCAACTTTTATTTCAGCATTGCCATATACTTTTTTCAAATAATTTACAAAACCTTGTGTTGCCATACCCACAGTATATTTATTCATACGATTAGTGCCTACACCCATTATACCCCTTAAACCTCCTGTACCAAATTCTAAATTTTTATAAAAGCTTTCAGCGAGTTCATGCTCATTTTCTGCTTGTAACTTTTTTACAGCTTCTTTGGTTGCTTCATCATAATTTCCTTGCAGCCATTCATTTACTTTGCCTAAAATAATAGCATCCATAGTTTTTTATTTTACTCTTTTATTGTTATTAAAATTTATTTATTAAAAAATAAGAATGCAATTTTAAGCATAATTAATGATTTTTATTCATAGTAATCTGCATATTTACTATTCCTATTGTATGTTTGATAAATGAAATTTAGAAACAGGAAATTTGAATGGTTATTAGTGCTTAGTTTTTTTATTTTAGTACAACAAAGTTTTTCTCAAAATTTTTTGTTGCCAGCTTTAAGTAGCACTCCAAATTATAATTCTAATTTTTATAAAGATTCAATTTTAAAAGATAGTTCATCAGTTTTTTTTACAGATAAGCAAAGAAAAAATAGAATTAAACTTGTTGCTGCTGCAAATATTATAGGTTATGGAGGAGCTTTAGTTGGCTTATATCAAGCATGGTATAAAGATTATCCTCAAACTCATTTTCATTTTTTTAATGATAATTTAGAGTGGTTGCAGGTAGATAAATTTGGACATGCATATAGTGCATATATAGAAAGTAAAGCAAGTATGGAGTTATGGCGTTGGGCTGGGGTTTCACGTAAGCATAGAATTTGGTATGGAGGTTTAAGTGGTGCAGCTTATCAAACAGCTATTGAAGTATTAGATGGTTTTAGTGCTAAATGGGGTTGGAGTTGGGGCGATTTTATTGCAAACTGTGCAGGTAGTGGTGTATTGGTTGCACAGGAATTATTATGGGATGAACAAAGAATAGATTTAAAGTTTTCTTTTCATAGAGTAAATTATCCCGACCCTGTATTACATGAAAGAGCTAATGAACTTTTTGGTAAAAGTTTTTTAAGTAGAATGCTAAAAGATTACAATGGGCAAACCTATTGGTTAAGTGCAAATATTAAATCTTTTTTTCCAAAAAGCAGTTTGCCTAATTGGCTAAATGTAGCAGTAGGCTATGGTGCAGAAGGTATGTTTGAGGGGTTTGATAATATTTGGGAAGATAAAAATGGTAATACTATTGATAGGAGAGATATTCCACGTTTTAGAAAATGGTATATTGCACCTGATATTAATTTAACCAAAATTAAAACAAAGAGTAAGCTTTTAAAAACTGTTTTTTTTGTTTTAAATTCTTTCAAATTTCCAGCTCCAAGTATTGGGTTTAGTAAAAATGGAGTAGAGTTTAATTGGTTGCATTTTTAGTTTTTCCAATAATTTTATTTCAATAAAAAACTCACATTTTTTTGAATGTGAGTTTTTAAGTTTTATAATTTTAAAAGCATTTTAATTACTTACTTGTTTACGAATAATATTTAATGCAGCACCCGCTTTAAACCATTCTATTTGTTGTTGGTTATAAGTATGGTTAGCAATAATTTCTTCTTTGGTTCCATCTGCATGATGTAATACCAATGTTAATGGTGTATTGGGGGCAAATGTTGTTAATCCAATTACATCAATAGTATCTTCTTCTTGTATTTTATCATAATCTTCTTTATTGGCAAATGTTAAAGCCAACATACCTTGTTTTTTAAGATTGGTTTCGTGAATACGAGCAAATGATTTTGTAAGAACAACCCTCACACCTAAATGACGAGGTTCCATAGCTGCATGTTCTCTTGAACTTCCTTCGCCATAGTTTTCATCTCCTACAACAATACTTCCAATATTAGCTGCTTTGTATGCACGTTGTGTGGTAGGCACAGTGCCATATTCTCCTGTTAGTTGGTTTTTTATATTATCGGCTTTGTCATTAAAAAAGTTGATAGCACCAATTAAAAGATTGTTTGAAATATTATCTAAATGACCTCTAAATTTCAACCAAGGTCCAGCCATAGAAATATGGTCTGTAGTACATTTTCCTTTTGCTTTAATTAAAAGTTTTAAGCCTTTCAAATCTGTTCCTTCCCATGGAGTAAAAGGTTCTAATAATTGCAAACGATTACTGGTAGGGCTAACAGCAACAGTAACATTACTGCCATCTAAAGCAGGAGCTTGATAACCTGCATCTTCCACAGCAAAACCACGTTTAGGCAATTCTTCACCTGTTGGTTCATCTAATTTTACCAACTCACCTTTTTCATTTACTAAAGTATCAGTTATAGGATTAAAAGTTAAATCTCCAGCAATAGCTAAAGCTGTTACTAATTCTGGACTTGCAACAAATGCAAAAGTATTAGGGTTACCATCGGCACGTTTTGCAAAATTTCTGTTGAAGCTATGTACAATAGTATTTTTTTCTTTTTTTTCTGCACCAACTCTATCCCACATACCTATACAAGGTCCACAAGCATTGGCAAAAACAGTAGCTCCAATTTTATCAAATATTTGTAAAAATCCATCTCTTTCAATGGTATAGCGAACTTGTTCACTACCTGGTGTAATAGTATATTCTGCTTTTGTTTTTAATCCTTTTTCATCAACTTGTTTTGCTAAACTTACAGCTCTTGAAATATCTTCATAAGAACTGTTGGTGCAACTTCCTATTAAACCTACTTCAATTTTTGTAGGCCAGCCATTTTTAGCTGCTTCTTCTTTCATTTTTGAAATGGGTGTTGCTAAATCTGGTGTAAATGGTCCATTTAAGTGTGGTTCTAATTCGCTTAAATTAATTTCAATTACTTGGTCAAAATATTTTTCAGGATTTGCATAAACCTCTGCATCGGCAGTTAAATATTCTTTTATACCATCTGCTAAATTGGCTACATCTTCACGCCCTGTTGCTTTTAAATATCTGCTCATACTTTCATCATAACCAAATGTTGAAGTGGTTGCACCAATTTCTGCACCCATATTACAAATTGTACCTTTTCCTGTACAACTCAATGCTTTAGCACCTTCGCCAAAATATTCTACAATAGCACCTGTACCACCTTTTACTGTTAATAATCCTGCAACTTTTAAAATAACATCTTTAGGAGCAGCCCAACCACTTAGTTTTCCTGTTAATTTTATACCAATCAATTTAGGCCATTTTAGTTCCCAAGGCAAACCAGCCATTACATCACAAGCATCTGCTCCACCTACACCTATCGCTATCATTCCTAAGCCTCCTGCATTTACAGTATGGCTATCTGTACCAATCATCATTCCTCCAGGAAAAGCATAATTTTCCAACACAACTTGGTGTATAATTCCAGCTCCAGGTTTCCAAAAACCAATACCATATTTATTAGAAACAGAAGCCAAAAAATCATATACTTCTTTGCTTTCTTTATTGGCAATTTCTAAATCTTTTTTTGCATCTAATTTTGCCATAATTAAATGATCGCAATGCACTGTACTGGGTACTGCTACTTTAGAACGACCAGCTTGCATAAATTGTAATAAAGCCATTTGTGCAGTTGCATCTTGCATTGCTACACGGTCTGGAGCAAAATCTACATAATGCTTACCTCTTTCAAAATTTGTTAATTGCATATCATTATGCAAGTGTGCAAATAATATTTTTTCTGTTAAGGTTAATGAACGTCCTATTGAAGAACGTGCAGCATCTACTTTTACTGGCATTTCAGCATATACTTTCTTAATCATTTCAATATCAAAAGCCATATATAAATTGTTTTTTTTGTGATGATGAATGAGTGTATTATTTTTTATAAAATGGCTGCAAAAATACACGTTTAAATGGTTTTAAAATATGATTTAATAATTTGAATTAAATTTTATAAATTGCAACATATAAAGAAATGTGAAGCATGAAGTTTATAGATAAAATAAGAATGTATTTTGAAACACAGGCTTTTGGTGTTTGTTCTGTTATTGGAGAAAAATTAGGTATTGCAAGCTCAAGAATAAGGTTGTGGTTTATTTATATTTCTTTTTTAACATTGGGTTCGCCTGTAATTATTTATATGATTTTGGCTTTTTGGCTAAATATTAAAAAGTACATTTATAATGCAAAAAGAAACCCTTTGCGATATTTATAAAACATAATATTTTTTTATTGATTAAAAATTTAAAATCCTAACTCCTTGCACACTATAGAATTTTCACATATTAATTTTGAAGAACTTTTACAGCAATATTCTAAACATTTTGCCACCAAAATTAAAGACAATTTTTTTGAAATTCCCACCTCAATAGGCAAGGGATATTTAAAATACATTCCCTTATCGAATGGGTTACAGGTTTTAATAAAAGATTTTATTTTAAATGACGATATTACCTTACAACGATTAAGAGTTAAAGAAGAGTTTTTTATTTTAAGGCTTGATGAAATTTCCCTTACTGTAAAAGACAAAAAAACAAATGATGAAGAAACTAAAAGCTCTGTACTATTGGCTAACTCTGCTTTTGATTGGATTTTTCTTTTAAAAAAGCATACACATTTAAGGAGCATTAATATTCTTTTTAGTAAAGAATGGCTACATGATTTTTTAGACAAAGAAAGAAATATTGGCTATGTAAAAAAATATTTGAGTTTAAAATTAGCCACCTTTAATTACGAATCTTTAGATGTAGAATACAAACGATTAATGTACGAAATTTTGAATTGCAACGAGCATACCCCTTTTGAATCTTTGGTAGTTCAAAATAGAGTGATGCTTTTAATAGAAAGATTTTTTTCACGCATTTTTATAAAAATCAACGATACCAATTTTGATTTAAAAGTGTCTGAAGATGATTTGCAACGTTTGGTAAAAGTAGAAGAAGAATTGGTTAAAGATTATTCTGTACCACCACCAGGTATTCCTAAATTGGCAAGAATGGCAGCTATGAGCTCCTCTAAATTGAAAATTATTTTTAAAGATATATATGGCTTACCTATTTATCAGTATTTTCAAAAACACAGAATGAATAAAGCAAAAGCTATGTTGCTTTCTCAAAAATATACTGTAAAAGAAGTAGGCTTGGAAATTGGTTATAGCAATTTAAGCAATTTTGCTAAGGCATTTAAAAAATCTTTTGACCAATTGCCCAGCGATTTATTAGAAAATAAAAATGTATAATTTGGGCATTCTATTCATCTTCCAGCAAGTTTTTCTCATCAAATTCTAAGTTTAAATTTATGGTGTTGCTTCCTGCAATTCCTTCTATTGAGCCATGAATATGAGCAGCGTTTAGCAAAACTTTTTCTAATTGCTTTTCACGAGCTTTCCAAATTTTTTCCATTGCATCTCTTTCTTTTGCTATAGATGTTTTAATAGACATAAACCCTTCACGAATAGCTTTCCATTGTTCTGTAAATTCATTGCCTGTTAAATAATCATAAAGCATTATCATTTTATCGCCTTTATTCTCCTGGCTTTTTTTGGTATCGTAAATTTTTATTAAAGCATTTCTTAACAACACAACTACACTTTTTACATCAGAGAATGAACAAATATAAATACCCTCTTTTTCGCCAAATCTATCTATATCTTTAGGAAGAGCTTGTGTTACAATTACTGCTACATCTGCACCTAATTGCCTCATATCTTTTTTTAGTTTTTCTATCCATTCTTGCTGAAACTCTTTGGTACGCTTGCTTTCAAAAATTATTTTTCCTGCTATAAAACCTAAATTGTTTTTTACCGTTTGAATACAATCTGCACCTTTTACACCTTTACCAACTTCTTCAATAATATCAAAAGGAAAGCTGATTTTTAATAATTCTTCTAATAAAAGTTCTTGCACTTCGCCTTGTAATTGCATACTTCCTTGTTCTACTTTTCGTTTCATTTCATCAGCCAATTTTTTTTGATCTTCTAATTTTTTTTCCCATTCTTTTTCTTTTAGTTTATAGCTTTCCTCGAGCAGTATAAATTTTTCCTGTTCTTCTTTTTGAAACTGTGTTTTTAAAGATTCTCTTTCTTGTAAAAGTTTTCTTTGCACATCTAATTCTATTTCTTCTTCTTTTTCTTTTAATGCTTTTTCTTTTTGTAAAAACTCAAATTCTTTTAGCCGTGCAGTTTTTAATTTTTCTTCATTATCACTTACGGTTTGCTGTAAAATTTTTACTTTATTTTCAAAATCAGCTGCTATTGTTTTTTGTATACTTTGTTGTAATTCGCTTTGTATTTTTTGTTTTTCGTCTTGCAATTTTTGTTGCCATGCTTGCTCTTTTAGCAAAAATTCTTTTTCTTTTTTATCCTGCCATTCTTTTGCTTTATCTCTTAACTCACGTTGCAATTCTTCTCTAAAAGCATCGGTTGGTTCAAACTCAGTTTTACAATTGGGACATTTTATTAAACCAGACATATATTGATTATTTTTTGGCAAATTAAACTTTTAAAAGTCAATATCAAAAAATGATATTTAGCCTATAAATTCGTTGTTCAAAAACTGAAAGGAAAGAATATTTATGATTAAGCTGTATCCTGAAAATGCCTTAGTACAATTAGAATTTGATAAGATAAAAAACTTATTGCAAGAATATTGTAATACAGAATATGCTAAATTAAAAGCTGTAAACCTTCGTGTACATACCAAAAAAGAATTTATAGATACAGACTTAATGCAAACAAATGAGTTTAAAAATATTCTTTTGCAGCAACAATATTTTCCTAACGATTTTATTTTAAACCTTTCAAAAGAAATAAAACTTTTAAGCATTGCAGAGGCTATTTTAAACGAAGAAGAATTAATGAATATAAAACGCCTTGCAAAAAATGTAGGCAATATATTTAGATGGTTTGATGCAGAAAAGAAAAATGCTTATTCGTTTTTACATAAAATAATTGCACCATTTTACTACGAAAAAAATATTGAATTACTGATTGAAGATGTATTAGATGAATATGGAACAGTAAAAGATAATGCAAGTGAAAATTTATTTAAAATAAGAACCGATTTATATAAAAAAAGAAATGAATTAAGAAGAGTTTTTGAAAAAGTAGTACGCAAACTTTCTAAAGCAGGATACTCAACAGATATAGAAGAAAGTTTTAGCAGTGGTAGAAGAGTAGTAGCTGTTTTTGCTGAACATAAACGACAAGTAAAAGGAATTTTACACGGCGAAAGCGATACCAGAAAAACAGCATTTATAGAGCCAGAAGAAACCATAGAATTAAACAATGAAGTGTTTTCTTTAGAAGGAGAAGAGAGAAAAGAAGTACTAAGAATTTTAAAAAAACTTACTGCCCATTTGAGTGTTTACGCTTCTTTACTAAAAAAGTATTTAGAAATAGTTGGGGAGTTCGATTTTATAAAAGCCAAAGCAAAACTTGCAATGCGTATGCAAGCATCTATGCCAAATGTGGTAGATAAAGTATGTATTGATATAAAAAATGCTTTTCATCCTTTATTGTATTTATACAATGTACATTCAGGCAAATCAACTATTCCATTAACTTTAAAATTAGATGATAAGAACAGAATATTAGTAATTAGTGGACCTAATGCAGGAGGAAAAACGGTAACCATGAAAACGATAGGGCTTTTGCAATTAATGCTACAAAGTGGTTTGTTAGTGCCTGTTCATCCTACCTCTCAAATGGGTATTTTTAAACAAATATTTATTCATATAGGCGATACACAAAGTATAGAATTTGAGTTAAGCACTTACTCAAGCCATTTACTACACATGAAACATTTTATTGAAAATGCAAATGGCAAAACACTTTTTTTTATTGATGAATTGGGTAGTGGCAGTGATCCTGTTTTAGGGGGTGCATTTGCTGAAGTAATTATGGAAGAACTTGCAAGAAAGCATGCTTTAGGTATTGTAACTACACATTATTTGAATTTGAAAATTATGGCACACCACACGCAAGGTATATTAAATGGTGCAATGGCTTTTGACGAAAATAATTTACTCCCTTTATATCAATTAACAACAGGCAAACCTGGTAGTAGCTACACTTTTGCTATTGCACAAAGAATAGGCTTGCCACAACATATTATTGGTAAAGCAAAAAAATTAGTTGATGACAATCATTTTAAATTAGACAAACTTTTAAACAATACAGAAAAAAACTTACAACAGTTAGATAAAGAAAAAAAACAATTACAACATGCGTTACAAGAAAATGAAAAATTGAAGATTGAAATGCAGCAGGTAATTCATAAGGAAAAACATAAACAGCAAGTTGAATTATTAAAACATCAAAACAAAACAACTGAAGAACGCATTGCATATTTAAAAGAAATGGAAAGAAATTTAAAACAAATTGTATTGGATTGGAAGAAAAATGAAAATAAAGATGAAGTGTTGAAACACTTACACAGATTACTTTTCAAGAAAAAAGAACAAATTGTAGTTAATAAATTAGCCAAAAAAGTTGATGCGAATTTTAAAGAAATACAAACGAATATAACCGTAGGAAGTTTGGTAAAAATGAAAAAAAATTTTCAGGTAGGAACATTGATAGAAATTCGTGGAAAACGAGGCATTGTACAAATTGGTCAAATTCCAATGAGTATAGAATTGAAAGATTTAATACCTGTTGTAAAAATTGAAGAGCATAGAAAAACTACTAAGTAAAATTTCTACCAGAGAAAAAAAAGAAACTTTATATTTAAAATTCAATATTTTTAGTGCAATTTTAGTAGCCATAATTTCAAATAAAGCATTAAACAAAGAGAATATTTTGTAGCCAATTTGGAAAAATAAATTTACAATGTCTCAAATTAAATTTTCTTATGAAAATCTTGTAGCAGCTTTTTTAGCTGGTACTAATGATGCGTATATTGTTTTAGATAATAAATTTAATGTGCTGCTTTTTAATGAGCATTATATAGGCTTTCATTCCACTTATACAACTACAACAATAGCTAAAAATGAAAATTTTATAGACTCCATCAAAGGCACTACGCTTCATTTTTTAGTAGAAAATATTCAACAGTGTATTCAATTAAATGAAAATAAAAAGTTTAATTACAAAATACCTGTACAGCCCGAAAAATATTTTGATATTGAAATTCATTTACTAATTGATAATAATAAAAAGGTAGAAGGAGTTGCTTTAGGTTTTTTTGATGTTACACAGCGTTATAAAACTGCTGAAGAAATTAAAAAAAGCGAAAAGCTTTTTAAAGCCCTTGTTCTAAACTCAACAGATGCTTTTCAACTTACCAATGATGAATTGAAAATAAATTTTGTTTCTGATTCAGTAAAAAATGTATTGGGCTTTGATGCTGAAGAATTGGTGCAAAGTAATTTTTTTAATTTAGTACACCCAGATGATAAAATGCTTATTTCAAAATGGTTGCATTGGATTATAGAAAACCCTGTTCGTGTACATTCGGTAGAGCTAAGAATAAAAAATAAAAGTAACGATTGGATATATATAGAAATTATAGGTAGCAATCTATTGCATATTGCAGATGTAGAAGCAATAGTAATGAACTATAGAAATATTCAAGGTAAAAAAGCAGCAGAAAAAGCTCTTGCAATGGCTGAGCAACGAATGGGACTTTTATTAAACAACACTAAAGAATCTTTTATTGTAGTAAATAGCAGATTAAGAGTTGTAACCTATAACAAAGCAGCTCAAGAACATTCGCCTTATTTTTTTAAAGAAGAATTACAATCGGGAGTTTCGTTATTAAGTTTAACGAATGATAGTGATATGGAAGATGTAATTAATTTATTTGAAAAAGTTTTTGATGGAAATGAAGTTGTTAGAGAGTCGAACTTTACAGATAAAAATAATATTCAACATATATACAGTCATAGTTTTAGACCATTGTATAGTGAAGACGAAATTGTAGGAGTGTTTATTACATCTACAGAAATTACAGAAAAGAAATTAGCAGAAGAACAATTAAAATTTAGTGAAGAAAAATATAAAACATTCATTCAAGAATCTGAAGATGCAGTAATTATTATCAATAAAAAAGATATTGTTGTAGAAGCATCTCCTCTTATTCATAAAATATTTGGTTATACATCAGAAGAGGTTATAGGTAGAGCATTTATTGATTTTATACACCCAGATTATAAAGAAGTTGTATTGAAGTCTATTCATAATTTAAAAATGAATCCTTATGAAATTGAAACCTTAGATTTATTATTGACTCATAAATCCAAAGAAAACATTTGGGGGGTAATGAAAGCAAGAAACAGTTTTGATAATAAACTAATTGATGGGATTATTATATGGATAAGAAATATTACTAAAAGAAAATTAATAGAAGAAGCCTTGCAATTATCTGAACAACGATTTAGGTATTTAGTGCAAACAGGTGGAGATATGATTTCGATAGCTAATGATAAAGGAGCACTCATTTATTCGAGCCCAACTGTAAAAAACGTTTTAGGAAATGATCCTGAACAAAATATTGGAAAAAATGTTTTTGAATATATACATCCAGAAGAAAGGGAAAAATTAATGGAGTATTTGAATGATTTAATATTAGGAAAGAAAAAGCAAATTAGATTAGAACCTTTTAGATATTTAGATGCAAAAAATGAATATCGTTGGCTGGAAGGTACAGTTACAAATTTATTAAATGAACCTGCTGTAAAAGGTATTGTTGTTAATACAAGAGATGTGACAGAAAATAAAATATTGAATGATAAACAAAATATTTTACGAGAAAAATTAATTAGAAATAATCAGGATTTACAACAGTTTTCTTTCATTACCTCACATAATTTAAGAGCCCCTGTTGCCAACTTGTTAGGCTTATTAAACTTATTTAATAAAGAAAATTTTGCTGACTCATTTAATCAAGTATTGATAGAAAAATTTGAAGAAGCAACTAATCAGTTAAATACAACTCTGAATGATTTAATTGAAATATTGGTTTTAAAGTCAGAAAAAGAAATTCAGGTAGAAACGATAAACTTGAAAAAGCTTTTAAAGCAAGTTGCATCAAGTTTAGAAAATGAGTTACAGGAATCTAAAATGGAAATAACAACAGATTTTTCTGCTACAGAAACTGTAGAATATAACAAGGTATATCTTGAAAGTATTATGGTAAATATGCTAACAAATTCTATAAAATACCGTTCAAACAAAAGAAAACCCATTGTTCATATTTCTACCAAAATTGATAATGAATATATTATATTAGCCTTTGCAGACAATGGAAATGGAATAGATTTAGAAAGATATGGAGAAAGATTATTTGCTATGTACCAACGATTTAATGTAGAAAAAGAAGGTAAAGGTTTGGGGCTGTATATTGTAAAATCGCAAGTAGCTGCCATGGGCGGAAAAATTGAAGTAGAAAGCACAATAGATATTGGTACAATTTTTAAAATTTATATAAAGAACGATGTCCAAGTTTAAAAATATATTATTAGTAGAAGATGATGCTATTACAAAATTGGTATGCGAAAGAATTATAAAAATTTACGATTTTTCGGAAAATATTGTTTTTAAAGAAAATGGAAAAGAAGCAATAGATTACATTCAAGAATTATTAACTGCCCAACAACCTTTACCAGAAATTATTTTTTTAGATATTAATATGCCAGTAATGAATGGTTGGGAGTTTTTAAAAGAATACGAAAAATTATTAACTCAATGTAGCCATACGCCTCAAATATTTATTTTATCATCAACAGCTAATCCTGAAGATTTTGTAAGTGCCAATTCTTTTAAAACTGTTAATAGCGTATTGGCAAAACCCCTTACAAAAGAGCATTTAGATAATATTGGAGGAAGAAGTGAAATAAATAATAAATAATTTGCTTAAGGTTTTACATGGCAAGGAACTCCTTTTTTAGGTCCACCACCATCTTCTTCTCTTTTACAGGCAGAAGGTAATTTTTTGTAAGCATCAGGTTCAGCCTTTTCATTGTCTGCATCAAAGCCTGCATTATTTATAGCAACTTTTATATCATCAATATTTGCACGGTCTGGAAGAAATTTAATTTTAATTTCGCCTTTTAATAAATTTATTTTCCATTCTAACAAAGCGTTGTCTAAAAAGCCTCCTTTATTTTCTCGGGTTAAATATTTATCCAATAATTCTGAACACTGCCAACAACGTAAGTTAGCAGATTTAATAACTACAGTTTGTGCTTTAGCACTCATTACTTGTGCATTTGCAAGAGTAACAGAAAATATAAAACCTACTACGAACAATAATTTTTTCATTTCTCTTTTTTTATGATGAATAGATTTTTATACAAACCAAAATTTTAATACTAAAACAAAAATAGCATACAGGCATGTAGAAATAAAAATTCCTTTTGCAGTTTTATCTATATGTGCATTAATGTATAATGTAAAAATAATTGCGTTTGCCATTAATGAAAAACTTACCATATTGGTTATAAGCCTTTGTTCAATTCCTAAATATTGAATGAACTCAATAATAGTTAAACGATGAAAGCGATAAAAATAAAATCCAATCATACCAACGAAAGGTAATAGTAAGCCTAAAATAATTCCAAAGGTTAAATTGTCTTTTTTAATAAACTTGAACATACATTTTATTTTTAAAAATTCCAGGTTTCTAATTTTTTCTTTTCAGCATAGTTAGTAAAATCAAATTCAATAGGCACAATGCTTACATAATGATTTTCTAAAGCCCAAACATCGGTATCTTTCCCTTTATCGTAGTTTACAAATTTACCTGTAAGCCAATAATATTTTTGTCCATGCGGGTCTTTTCTTTCTATAAAATCTTCTTCGTATTTTGCATAAGCTTGCCTACAAACTTTAATACCTTTAATAAGTTTTTCTGGTACAGCAGGAATATTTACGTTTAAAAGTAAGTGTTTATCTTTTTTCTTTTTCAGCATTTGTATCGCAATTTTTCTAACTACTTTTTTAGCAGCAGAAAAATCTGCCTCCATACTAAAATCTAATAAACTAAAACCAGCACTTGGTATGCTTTCTATTGCAGCTTCCATTGCAGCACTCATGGTACCACTATAAATAATATTGATACTATGATTGGCACCATGATTTATACCACTAAAACAAATATCTGGTTTGCGATGTAAAATTTTATCAACAGCAATTTTTACACAATCTACAGGTGTGCCATTGATAGAATAAGATTCTACATCATCTATCAAAGAAATTTTTTGTAAACGCAAAGGTTGATTAATGGTAATGGCATGTCCCATGCCACTTTGAGGTTTATCGGGTGCTATAACAACAACTCTACCTAAATCTTTTACGGCTTCTATTAATGCTTTAATTCCTGGTGCATAAATGCTATCATCATTTGTAATTAAAATAATGGGTTCTGTTTTTTGTTTAGTTTTTGCCATAAGTGTTGCAAGATAGTAAAGTGTTGATGTATTT
>JAIXLB010000062.1:1677-4894 GCA_026931905.1 Chitinophagales bacterium | reverse complement strand
ACAATAGACATTGTATTTTTACCAAATAAACTAAAAAAAATAAAAAAATGAATTCAAAACTATTATCGATTATTATTATTGGGGGCTTAATTTTATTATTGGGTGCTTGGGGCTGCAATAAATATAATGGTCTTGTAACTGCAGAAGTTTCTGTACAAAAAGTATGGGGCAATGTTGAAACAAATTATCAACGCCGTACCGATTTGTATAATAGTGTAATAAAAGTAATTGAAGGTTCTGCCAATTTCGAAAAAACAACTTTAAAAGAAGTTATAAATGCCCGTGCAGCAGCTACTCAAGTAAAAGTAGATATTAATGACCCTGAATCTTTAGCAAAATACCAAGCAGCACAAGGGCAATTACAAAGTGCTTTTGGTAGGTTAATGGCTATTGCTGAGGCTTATCCTGATTTAAAAACTACCAAAGCTTTTCAAGATTTTCAATCACAAATTGAAGGCACTGAAAACAGAATTAATGTAGCTCGTCAAGATTATAACAAAGCAGTAGAAACTTATAATTTAAGAACTAGAACTTTTCCTAATAATCTTATAGCACAATTCTTTGGATTTAAAGCTAAGGAATTTTACAAAGCAGATCCAGGAACAGAAAAAGCCCCAGAAGTTAATTTCAACATTAAGTAACAAAAATCATGTTGAACTTTCTTAAAAAAAAGCCAGAAAGTTTTTTTTCAACCGAAGAAAAGCAAACAATAGTACATGCTATTCAACAAGCTGAAACCAATACCAATGGTGAAATAAGAGTGTATATTGAAAATCGTTGTAAGCACACTGATACTGTTTTTAGAGCAGAAAAAATTTTTCGAAAACTAAACATGTACAATACAGAAAATAGAAATGGTGTATTGGTTTATATGGCAGTTAAAGATAAAAAATTAGCAGTGTATGGCGATAAAGGAATTTACGAAAAAGCAGGTATTGAGTTTTGGGAAGAAAGTGTACAACAAATGATTCAGCATTTTAATAAAAATAATTTTTCTAAGGGCATTGCAGAAGTTGTTTTAAAAATTGGTAATGCCCTTAAACAACATTTTCCTTACAATAATGGCACAGATATAAATGAGTTGCCAGATGATATAGTATTTGGTAAATAAAGTTTATTATTTGTTTTAAGTTCATGAAATATTTTCTTTCAATATTGTTTTTGTTTTTTACTGTATTTGCAGTAGCTCAAAAAAGTATTCCTAAACCCAATCCTCCACGATTGGTAAACGACTTAGCCCATTTGCTTAATAATAGCGAAGTGGAGCAGTTGGAAAGAAAATTAGTTGCTTTGGACGATAGTACCAGTAATCAAATTGCTGTAGTTATTGTACCTACTTTACATGGCGAAATAATAGAAGATGTAGCAGTAAACACTTTTAGAGAATGGGGTATTGGAAGCAAAAATAATAATGGCGTTTTATTATTAATTGCTGTAGAAGAAAAGAAAATTCGTATAGAAGTAGGTTATGGTTTAGAAGGAGCTATACCAGATGTTATAGCAAAAGATATTATTGAAAATGATTTAACACCTGCATTTAAACAAGGAACTTATTTTGCTGGAATTTCTAAAGCTGTTGATGATATTAGTAAAGCAGCAGTTGGTGAATATAAAATTAAAAGGAAGAAAAGTAATAACGGAACAACTGGAAAAAGTCTCATTATTTTCTTCATCATTTTATTTATAGTGTTAATGATTGTAGCCAATAGTGGTAAAGGTGGAGGAGGTGGAAATGTTATAAACCATAGTGGTAGCAGTGATATTGTCAATACTCTATTATGGTTAAGTATTTTAAATGGTGGTAATAGAAATGACAGAGGAGGTGGAGGCTTTGGAGGATTTGGAGGAGGAGGTGGTGGAGGCTTTGGAGGCTTTGGAGGAGGAAGTAGTGGAGGAGGAGGAGCCAGTGGTGGTTGGTAATTTTTTCACTGCAACATTTTTATATTATTTTTTTATTTTCAGTCAATAGTTTTATTTATCTAAACTGCAAACTGTTTCGCCTACATACTTATTTTTGCAATCTTAAATTATAAACATCTTTTTTAGAAATAAAAATACTTATGGGAAGAATTTTTGAAGTTAGAAAAGCAACCATGTTTGCCCGTTGGGATAGAATGGCAAAACAATTTACAAGAATAGGTAAAGAAATTGCAATAGCTGTAAAAGCTGGTGGAGGCGACCCAAACACTAACCCTGCATTAAGAAGATGTTTTCAAAATGCTAAGAGCGTAAATATGCCTAAAGACCGTGTAGAGGCTGCTATTAAAAGAGCTTTGGGCAAAGAAATGGATAACTATGAAGAAATTTTGTACGAAGGTTATGCACCACATGGTGTAGCTATTTTAGTAGAAACTGCAACAGATAATCATGTACGCACTGTAGCCAATGTAAAAAGTCATTTTAATAAAGGTGGTGGAAGTTTAGGTAATAGTGGCAGTGTAAGTTTTCAGTTTAAAAAAATGGGTGTGTTTAAATTAAATCCAGAAGGATTAAACATAGATGATTTAGAATTAGAATTAATAGATTTTGGTTTAGAAGAATTAGGCGAAAGCTCCGATGATGAAGGAAAAACTATTTTAGTATTACGCTCTGCATATACAGATTTTGGACATTTACAAAAGGCGTTAGAAGAAAAAAATATTACACCTATTAGTGCCGAATTGGAATGGATTCCTACAACAACAGTTCCTGTAAATGATGCTCAGGCAGAAGATGTAAGTAAACTAATAGAACGCCTTGAACAAGATGATGATGTAAGCAAAGTGTTTCATAATATGGGTTAATACTTTTGCTAAATACATTAAGCCATATTTTTTTTGGGGTTTGTTTTTTATTCTTTCAAAAAACCATACTCATACACTTTGGGTGTAATTTTTTGGGCAAGAAGATTTAGTTTACTTCTTAGCTCGCCAATCAACATAGTATAGGTTTCGTCTGAGCTTTTTGCGTTCATTCTACCTTTGTCGTTTCTGCCTTGAAAAAACTCTCTAATATCGTAAAGGCTTGCATTGGAAAGAATAGCATTAAATGAATGATAATATTTCCAAAGTTCCCGACCTGCCTCGAAAACAGATTTAGCTTCAGGAGAAAATATTTTTGCTTCTCTCTCTTCCCCCTCTTTGAGGGGGGTAGGGTTTGAGAATAAATGGTGGGTTTCTTCTGGTTTTATTCTGCCTTGTATAAAATCTGTCATAAAATTACTGGCAAATTTTTCTTT
>JAIXLB010000062.1:0-1577 GCA_026931905.1 Chitinophagales bacterium | reverse complement strand
TGCTGTTATTCTTGTGTGCCTACCTCCTTTTTTCCAATTGCTTTTTTCTTCATTATCCATAAATATCATTCGTTAATTTTGAAAATCATTTCCAACAGATACCAAATGACAATGTAATTGGTTGAAATATTTTTCTTATTTCATGATTATTACTCAAATAATTCTGGTTGATTGTTATTCTCTTGTGTTTTATTTTCCCATTCCATTTCTACGGTTTTGCTGTAATCCATTAGTTTGGCACCAACAGCTTTCCAACCCATTGTTTCCACCATTTTGGCTATTTTAAATTTAGCTTTTCTTACTTGTTGCCCACGTCCTGCTTGAACAATTAAAATAGGTTCTTCTACAGTAGTTATGGCTTCAAGCCTATTATTTTCCCCTTCTTTAATAAATAAAAATTTAGATTTTAAAGTTGAGGTTTCTATTTTAAAACGTTTTACATTAAACTGTTGCTTGTCATTGTCTAAATAAACTGCAGTAATAATTTTTTCAGGAACAAATTTTTCTATTAAAGTAATTTTATCTGCATCAAAACGCTGTGTTAGTTCTGTATCAGTTATTTCATAATTGCCATCGTTGTAAATAACTAATAGTTTATCATCTTCAAACATACCTAAATACTGCCCTTTAGCTTCGGTATTTAATCTTCCATACACATCATCAAACCATAATTTTATACCGCTTAAAGTGCTTCTTCCTGCTTCTTTAAATTTAATAGTTTTTACAGGATATTTTGTAGCAATATTGCCCATACTGCTTCTTCCTTTAATTTCCAATTCTTCAAAATAAAATTCTAATTCTTTATTTCTGGCACTACAATTTGGGCTTAGTGTAATTTTTACAACTTCTGCTTCGCCATTAGCATTTGAAGAAAAATAATGTACTTTACTTTTATCGCTGCCTTTGGTTAAATCATATTCTTTATCTCTGGTAACAGCACTTACATTAAATCGTTTTGCATAGCTAATGTTGGATTTTCCATCTACATAAATCATGTTGTAAGTGGTTCTTTCATCATTCTTTTTAAAAATGGCTATATGAATAATGTCTTTACCAATAAATACTTTATCGCCTACTCTTACCACTTTCATTATACCACGTTTGGTAAAAACAATAATATCATCAAGGTCAGAACATTCAAATAATAACTCATCTTTTTTTAAACTTGTTCCTATAAAACCTTCTTCCCTGTTTGCATACAATTTGGTATTAGCAATAGCAATTTGCTGCACTTTAATAGTATCGAACAGTTTTATTTCTGTTTTTCTTTCTTTGCCTTTACTGTATTTTTTTAATAGGTTTTGAAAATAATCAATAGTAAAATCTGTAAGGTGTTCTAAATCGTAGTTTACTTGTTTAATATCTGCATCTATTGCTTTTATTTGTTCGTTCAAATCGTCAATATCTAATTTGTAAATTCTTCTTACAGGTTTTTCGGTAAGTTTTAAAATATCGTCTCGGGTAATATTTTTTCTTTTTAATTTTTTAATAAAAGGCTGAAAAGCTTTTTCAATAGCATTTAAAACATTATCCCAAGTGTTGTGTTTTTGTTCTAATTCTTTATAAATTTTTTCTTC